>ONJE01000327.1 GCA_900318045.1 uncultured Eubacteriales bacterium | reverse complement strand
CCTTGACTTGCCGCCAGCAAGCCTGCGGGCCTTCGCCTTGGTATGACGAAAAATCCGCTCGCATGCTTGCATACATTTAGATTGAGATTAGTATAAATCAATGCAGGGGCGGCACATTGCCGCCCCTGCAATTTATGTCAGGGATTTACGTGTTCATCCTCTTCTGGCGCTTGCTCTTAAAGTAGTGCTCCAATATGGGCACATACAGGAAGCACACAATTCCGGCTGTAAAGCCGCCGTTGTACAGGTTGAAGCCACCGTGGATGGCCGGGACGCTGGTGACCAGGCAGTAGTGCAGTATGCCGGCGACGATGCCGGCGACGATGCCATACTCGCCGGAGATCGGCGCGAGGCCGCTGGCGAAGCAGAGGCCCACGACGATGGCCTGGGCATTGACGGCGAAGGCCGTTATACCTGCCTTGTTCAGCAGGCCCATGATCACATAGCCGATCATGATCGGGAACACATTCAACGGTGTCGCGCCGTTACAGCAGCAGCACAGCATACAGAACACTGCGCCCATTGTGGTACCGGTGAAGGTCGCGCCGATCAGGTTGTAGTACAGCATGATGAACAGTCCATATACGCCAATGTTCATCAGGTTGGCGCCGCCGCTGTACTTCGTGGTGAAGTCGGATTTATACCCCGAATCCACGATCAGCCGGGTGTAATCCCCCAGGCCGCCGTTGAGGATCAGGCCACCAATCACACACAACGCGAACAGCACGCAGCAGAACACGTTCACGAACATTCGGTTGCCGTCGCCGAGGGTGGCGGTGATGGCCGGCGCTTCGACCCCGGGGATCTTGTAGAGCACTGCGAAGATGAAGAAGCACAGGAAACCCGCGGCAGGACCGGCGTTGTACAGGTCATAGCCCTTGTGGAACCCCGGGGAATGGGCGCACAGCGCAGGCATCGAACAGCCTACCACCACGCCGATCACCAGCGCCAGCACCACCCCCAGCAGCGTCATGTGGGGCGTCTCCCCCACCACCGGGTAGTAGAACAGCACCTGGGTGATGATGGGCGAAACGGCCGTGGCAAACATATAGAAGTTCAGGAACTTGCCAAAGGGTTGTTTCCTGATCAGCGCGTAGACCGCCACGCCAAGCATCAGCGGAATGATGTTCAGGATATTCATGCCATAGGAGCAGAAGCCCAGCGTGAGGAAGTATGCGAGCACTGTGCCGCCGTTGACTGTCGCCTCGGGCAGGAACATCAGCGCGCAGCACACCGCGCCAACCAGGAAGTAGTTCAGCATCGTTCCGGAAATGCTGCCGATCTCCGGCTTGAAGTAGTCCTTGGTCAGCTGGGCCGGCATCAGGCAGATGCGGCGCAGGCCAGGTAACATCTCCTTCAGATCCGGTGCAAAGAAGGCCCCGATCAAAAAGGCCAGCGTAACGGCGCACATCACGGCCCGCAGCAGCTTGCCGTTGTCCATGACGCGCTTCGTCTTGATGCTCATATGTACTCCCCCTCATATCCCCATTCGTTTTTTATACGTAGGGATGCTGTTTCACCGCCCACGATCGTGCGGGCGGGAGACGCAACGCTACCCCTACATGGACATACATAGGCCCATCATGCGCTTGATGGGCCTGTGTTCAATACTTACTTCGCCGACTGGCGCTCTGCGGCCTCGACCACATGGCCGATCAGCACACTGGTGGTCACGCTGCCAACACCGCCGGGCACCGGGGTAATGGCCTCGACGATGGGCTCGACCTCGTCAAACACCGCGTCGCCGGCTATGGCGCCCTTGCCGCCCTTGCTGTTGACCTTATCGGGGTCCCAGTTGATGGACACGTCAATCACGATCTGGCCGGGCCTGACGTAGTCCTTGGTCAGGCTCTTCAGCACGCCTGCGGAGGACACCAGGATGTCCGCCTCGCGGGCCTCTTTGGGCACGTCCACGGTGCGGGTGTGGCACACGGTGACGGTGGCGTTCTTTCCCATCAGCATCATCGCGGCGGGCTTGCCCACCACGAGGGAACGGCCGATGACCACGGCCTTCTTGCCCTTGCAATCGATACCGTAGTAGTCCAGTATCTCCATACACGCCTGGGGGGTGCAGGGCGGGAAGCCCAGGTCCTTGCGGCCCTCAAACACGCCCGCGTTGCTCAGGTCGGTCATGCAATCCACATCCTTGGCCGGATCGAGGGCGTTGCAGATCTCGTCCTGGTCGGCTTTCAGGTGCTTCGGCAGGGGCCGGAACATCAGCACGCCATGGATGGTGGAATCGGTGTTGATGGCCTTGATCTGGTCGATCAACGCCTCCTTGGACACGTCTTCGGGCAGCACGAACTTTTGCACCTCGACGCCGATCAGTTCGGCGCGCGCCGTCGCGCCCTTCTCATAGGACAGGTCGGAGGGGTTCTCGCCGCAGCGGATGATGCCCAGCTTCGGCGCGATGCCCTTTGCCTTCAGCTCCGCCACCTTCGCCTGAAGCTTCGCGTTCAGGGCGGCGGTAACCTCCTTGCCCAACAGTAGCTTTGCCATTTATACATACCTCCGTAGAGGGAATAGGGAACAAAGGTACAGGGTACAGGAATGGCCTTCCTGTCGGTCTGTGCCCTCACCCTTCCCGGAATCGGTCAGAAAAAGTTTTTGCGCACACCCTCGAAGATCCCGTCCGCCAAAGCGCAGTACTTATCCAGCATGCCGATGGCCTTGGCGTTCATCTCCTCGGCGACCGCGCGGTTCTTCAGGGACTTGGTGTTGATGAACACGTTCAGGGAAGCACTCTGCAGTGCCGCCTTGCAACACACCGCACCACAGCCGGCGTCGGAGACGGCCAGGCGTGAGCCCTTCGCTGCGAACACGGCGATGGCGTCGATGGCTTCGCAGCACAGTTCCATGATCTTCATGGGCACCGCGCAAGCCACGATGGTGGCCTCCTCCAGCACTTTGTCCCGGTTCGGGTCGTCCTTGGGAATGCCGTAGGCCTTCGCCAGGGGCTCAAAGCCCTCCGCGTCCGCGGGCACCTGATCCAGCAGGTCCTTTTGCAGGCTGTCGCACTTGTGCTTCAGAGCGATGATCTCGTCCTCCACGTCGGCGTACTTCTTCTTGCCGACGGTCAGCGAACCCACCATGTTGCCCAGCGCCGTGCCGATGGCACCCACCAGCGCCGCCGCACCGCCACCGCCCGGAACCGGGGCGCTGGATGCCAGTACTTCCACAAATTCACGGCAGGAGTTTTGGGTAAAATCCTTAGCCATAACAGTTACTCCTTTACTGGAAATATGGGTGACATTTCTGTCACCCATATCCCCTCACGGTT
>ONJE01000161.1 GCA_900318045.1 uncultured Eubacteriales bacterium | reverse complement strand
TCCACGTCTTTCTCGAGGCCTTTGACGCCGATATTCCCGGCCTGCCGGAGGGCTGTGCGCCCCTGGACGTCGTGGACAACTGGTCGGTGGGCTATCTGCGGCCCGAGGGCTATTGTGTAATGGCGGAATACGCCAGAACCCGCAAAGCGGGGGAATTGCAGCAGGAGCTGGCTGTGCCGGTGTATGGCGGCGAACTGGCCCTGTGCGTCAGTGACGTGACGGGGCGCAGCTTCTGCTACGCACTGGATCGCGAGTGAACTTATTGTAAAGTTCATACTGATGCAATATTTATAACCTATAATACCAACTGTATTTTCGGGGTGCGTGCGCATTCCTGAACATACCGGCGGTTTCATCATCCGGGGAGGTTGAACGATGCTTCTGCATGTTGGCGATCTGGTTAAGATGCGCAAGGCGCATCCCTGCGGCAACGATGTTTGGCGGATCACCTATGTGGGCGCGGATATCAAGATGCGGTGCGAGAAATGCCAGCGCATTGTGATGCTGGAGCGCCCGGTGTTTGAAAAGCGGGTCAGGAAGCTGCTGGAGAGTGCCGCGGAGAGCGAAGCGTGAAGCCCCTTGGCACCTTGCTCAGGCTGGCGATTGTGCTGGCGGTCGTGGCGGCGTTGGGACTGTGCCTGCGTCGCTGGGTCGTCGGTACGGTACGGGTGGCGGGCACTTCAATGCAGGACACGCTTGTGGCCTCGGACGTGGCGCTGATTACCCGGTTTGACTACCGGAAGGGCCGGGGTCCATCCCGGGGCGACGTGGTGCAGTGCGTCTTCCCGAACAGAAGCGATACCTATATCAAGCGGGTGATCGGTCTGCCCGGTGAGACGATACGCTTCACGGACGGCGAACTGACGGTGAACGGGTATCCGGTGGCGGAGCCCTACATTTCAAGTACCACCAGGGACTGCGAAATTCGCCTGGGCGACGGGGAATACCTGGTATTGGGCGACAACCGTGCCGACAGCTACGACAGCCGCATGGCGGATATGGGTCTGCTGGGCGCGGACGCCTTTTTGGGGCGGGTGCGCTGCATTATCTGGCCGCCGGGACGCATCGGACCGGTGCGATGAAAGACAATCGACAAGGAGAAATCGAACATGGAAGGCAACAACGGCAACGCGCCGCAGGAAAACAGGCTCAGCGAGGAAGCTGAGCGTCAGATCAGTGAGATCGAGGAGAAGGTAGCCAAGAAGAAGCCGAATTTCTGGAAGGAAGTCAAGGAGTGGATCGTCGCGCTGGTCGTGGCGTTATTGGTGGTCTTTGTGATCCAGACCTTCCTGTTCAGGATCATCCGCGTTGACGGCCACTCGATGGACACCACACTGGCCGACGGTGAGCGGCTGTTTGTCACGGTGACCGACGTGAAGTTCGGCAACATCGACCGCGACAGCGTGGTCATCTGCCACTATCCCAACCGCTACAACAAGTTCCTGGGCATCATTCCGATGCAGACCTACTTTGTCAAGCGCGTGGTGGGGGTTCCCGGCGATACGGTTTATCGCAAGAATGAGGTAACCCATGTCGTCTACGAGAAGGACGGCCAGACCGTGGACGAGATGCTGGACGAGCGCTACGGCGATTATTTCCCCAACGGCAGCCCCGACGATTATGACCCCTACGTGCTGGGCGAAGATGAATACTTCGTCGTGGGAGACAACCGCTACAACAGTCACGATTCCCGGGACTGGAAGGACGATGACCCGGATATGGACGTCGGCCCCATCAAGAAGAACATGATCGTTGGCCACGTGCGCCAGGTGATCTGGCCGCTGGGCAGCTGGCGCGCCGTGCATTGACGGAGGGCAGCCTATGCGGAACAAAAAACTGATACGCATTATCGCCATCGTATTGGCGGTGCTGCTGGCGGGCGGCGTGGTATTCGGCGCGCTGTTCAGCGCATTGGCAGAACAACCGACTGTGGTCGGCAATCCCGAACGGCATCAATATGAACTGACGATGGAATACCTGGCCGAAGAACAGGCGCTGCACGTTTCGCAGCGCCTTGTCTATTATAACGGCACGGGCAAACGGCTGGACGCCGTTGTCTTCTACGCTGTGGGAAATATGTTCAGGCGGGAGAGCGCCCTTATGTACGAAACGAAAGATTCGGAGAAGGTGTTCTTCGCGGGCTACGCGCCAGCGGGCATAGAACTGCGCTCGGTGCGCTGCGACGACAAACCGACCGATTTCGGCTTTCAGGGCGAGGGGGAAATCTATCTGAGGGCGGGCTGTGATGTCGGTCCGGGCGGACGCTGTACCTTTGAATTCGATTACTTCCTGCTGCTGATGCGCTGCGGGGCGTTCCAGGGCGTTGGCGATACCGACGTCCGACTGAGCGCCTTCTGTTTCGTTCCCGGCGTTTACAATGCCCGGACCGGCCAGTTTGACATGAAAAAGCCCCTGTCACACACCCGTTGGCTGGACTGTGAGGCCGCAGACTACCGGGCTTCGCTGACGCTGCCCAGGGGTTGGGCGGTCTGCGCAACCGGCGGCGCTGAAAGGGTGTCCGATGCTGACGACCGCACGGTATGGCAGATGGAGGCCGACGGCGTGCGGGAATTTGCCCTGTCCTTTGGCAGGCGATGGCGCGAAGCATCGCGCCAGACAGCTTCAGGTGTTAGCGTTCGGACGCTGACCAACGTGCGCGGCGCGGCGGGGCGCGTGTTGGATGTCGCCGTGGCAGCCATCGACCAATGCGAGGCATGGTTCGGCGACTTCCCTGTCCAAACGCTGACCTTCGCCCAGTCCGACGCCCCCCTGGACAACCAGGTGTTCACGGGCGTCGTATGGCTGCCTGCCAGGCTGCTGTCCGCAGGCGAGGGGGACAGGCTGGCCCAGCGCATACGCTATGCCGTGGCCCAACAGATCTTCGGCCTGTCGGCCTGGGTGGAGCCATCGGCGGACGCCTGGCTCAGTGATTCGGTGTGCGAATATGTCGCCTGCCTGCTGCTGGAGGCCGCCTCGGGGCGGGATCGCTTCCTGGCCTACGTCAACCGGGACTGGGTCAGCGCGCTGCAGCAGACGGTGCCCGGGGGCCTGCACATCACCAGCGACGCCGCGCTGTTCGACGCTGACACCTATGAATTGGTGGTTCGGCAGCGGGGCGCCGTAGTGATGCATGAATTGCGCCTGGCCATGGGCCTGGAAGACCTGGTTGCGGGGCTCAGGACCTTCCGTGATATGGGGAAGGACGGTCACACGTTAACGGAACGGGAATTCGTCAGCGCCCTGGACGCGGCCAGCGGTGAATCCTGGGAGGCATTTTTGACCGACTGGCTGTTCAATGTGGGGGACTACGTGCAGCAGGACATGACGTGGTACGAGTGATGAATACCTCAAACAGGCGGGGGTCGCGTTTTATACGCGCCCCCGCCTGTTTGTGATGTCTTAAGGGACTGCCGCACAATACGGCGGCGCCATAATTATGCGGGATTTCCTTAACTCCGTCCGCCCCCTGCTCGCAGTCCGCCCTGGGGCGTCACCAAACCGTCGCTGGCCATCATGGTTTCCAGTACGCTGATGTCGGCTTCCACGTCGATGGCTTCGGTGCGGAACAGGCGGTCTTGCTGCTGCTCGAAGCCCCTGACCAGCGTATCCAGCACATCCTCGATGCGCTTGCGGCTGGCCTGTATGTTCTCGCCCTGGTAGCTCTGTTGCTCCATCAGGCTGTAGGACTTCAACAGCTTCAGCGTGGTGGGCAGGTAGTAGTTCATGAACTTGCGCACTTCCTCGGTGTGTTCGGGCTTTTCCTGCACCACCCGGAAGATGCTGGCGGTCAGTTCGCCGATGCGGTCGATGCGCTCGGAGACCTCGGGGTCCTTGATGGCGTCGTTCAGTGCGCGTATCTCACGCAGCTTGGCCTCGAAATTATCCGGGTCGGCGGTGGATTTGACGGGCTCCGGGGCCTTGCGCGCCTCCGGCTGGGCCCGCTTGGGCTCCGGGACAACAGTACGCCTGGCCTGGGCAGCCTGGGCGGCGGCCACAGTGGCGGCACGATCCTCCGGGGTGATGTATACGTTCACCACCGGCTCGGACTTTCGCTCTACAAACTGGGTTTCCACCACGCTCGGAGTCAGGTAGAGTATCATATGGCTGTGGTCGATGTAGGCTTCCGGCCCCATGAACCCCTCGTCGATCATGCCCTGGATGTCGCTGAGCACGTTGTTCAAGGGCATTCCCATGCTGGCGGCAAGGCCGCGCAGGCTCACCTCACTGCGGTCGCCTATGGCGTTCGCATAGCGGCGATAAAGCTTGAAGCGCTTGCGGCCCATTTCATTCTTCAGGCGCTTGTAACCCAAATAGAGCCCGACCACGGTCGAGATCGGAGGCACGATGAAAAGGAGTATGCCGATGGCCAGCAACGACGGCTTGGCCGGCGGATCCTCGGGGATCATGATGCTGCCGTAATGCTTTTTTGTCATGTTATCACACCTCGTCTGAACCGGATTATACCATAATTGAAAGGCGCGTTCAAGTATACAGCGGCAAAAACCGCACAGCACTTGTCCCAAAGCCGCGCATCGTTTTTCCAAAGCGCATAATAGCGCCTTGACGCCGACGCCGGAATCGGTTAAAATATCATTATAACGTCGCTTTCTTCCGGGCATAATCCCATGGGGAGGTGATGTTATGAAGTACAGGCGAAGGCACGGGAATACGGCCGGGGAAGCGCAGGTTGTCGCCTCCAGCACCGAATGTACCGGCCTGATGCCCGCGTTGCCGGCGGACGAGGCCCAGGACGAGGCCGAAGCGGCGCTGTACGGCATTCACAGCGCAAAAGATGAACCTAAAGAATGATACAAGTGCAGGCAGGCGCGGCCTCCGGGTCGCGCCCCAGTGGAAAGGGTGAACAGGTATGAGCAAATGGTTGAGGCGGCTATTGGCCGTTGCCCTCGCGGTGATGCTGGCACTGGGCGGGCTGTCTATCGCCGCGGCCGAGGATTGGCGGGACACACTTCGCCAGGCCTTCGGTCTGACAGAGGAGGACCAAAACGGACTGCGGTCTGAAACGCAAGAAGAGACCAAAGCAGAATTTGAACTCCCGGTGACAGACCCACAGCAGATCGTCAATTACCTGGATAAATACGGCGAGCTGCCGGAGAACTTCATTACCAAGCGGGAGGCCATGGAAATGGGCTGGGACAGCCGATATAATTACGTGGGCGAGGCCTGTCCCGGCATGAGCATCGGCGGCGACCGATTCGGCAACTACGACAAGAAGCTTCCAAACAAAAAGGGCCGGACCTGGTATGAGTGCGACACCAATTACCGCGGCAAAAAGCGGGGACAGGAGCGATTGCTGTTCAGCTCGGATGGGCTGTACTACTACACAAAGGATCACTACAACACATTTATACAGATGTTTCCGGAGGGATGAGCGATGATCGTATTGGATGGCAGGCGCATGGAAGACCGGGCAGGTCTGCATGCTGAATTGAAACAGAAGCTGTCGCTTCCGGAATACTACGGGAACAACCTCGACGCGCTGAATGACTGTCTCGGCGAGCGCCGGGAGCGGGAGCTGGTGGTCATCGAAAACGCGGGGCAAATGCTGGAGGGCTGCGAGGATTATGCTTTGGGCCTGCTGCGGGTTTTTTCGGACAATGGCATACAGGTCTTGCTTGACTGACAATGATTAAAACAGGCGATTGTAATCGTGTGCGGGACTGTTCAGCCCAGGCGAGTGAAAATGTAGCGCCGGCGCCATCCCATGCGCGGAAGCGCGCGCGATTCCGCTTTGCCGCTTCCGGGCGCTCGAACCCACTAAGCCTGCGGAAAATCGCCTTGAAATGCAGGCAAATCCACTCGAAATTGCATCTCCCTGCATTTTGAAACACACTCTAGACAGAACTGTAACAAGTGTGCAGCGATTTAGATGTATTCTTTCTACACTTACTGTGCAGAAATCACAAGCGTGGTGATGCAATTTTCTTGCAGAAGCGAAGAAAACAAAGCGAAACAGGATTTGGAAAAATCCGGTTATCGCAGAGCTCTTTGACATTTACAAACCTACTGACACAGAATAGAAGGATTGGAGGACGACAGACATGAGCAATATACCGACCCCTCACATCAACGCCCCGGAAGGCGCATTTGCGCGCACTGTGCTTATGCCCGGCGACCCTTTGCGGGCCAAATACATTGCGGAGAACTACCTTGAGAACGCCGAGCTGGTGAACAACGTGCGCGGCGTGCAGGGCTACACAGGCCAGTACAAGGGCAAGCGGGTTTCCGTGATGGCCTCGGGCATGGGCATGCCCTCTATCGGCATCTATTCCTACGAGCTGTTCAACTTCTATGGCGTGGACAACATCATCCGCATTGGCTCTGCCGGGGCGATGACCGACAAGCTGAAGCTGCGGGACGTGGTCGCGGCCATGAGCGTCTACACCGATTCCAACTACGGCGACCAGTTCGGCTATCGGGGCACGCTGGCCCCGTGTTGCTCCTTTGAGTTGCTGAAAGGGGCGATGGACGCTGCGGAAAAGCTCGGTTATCACTTGGTGCCCGGTCCCATCGCTTCCCATGACGGCTTCTACAGCCAGGGGGAATACAACGCCGCGCCGATCCTGCAAAAGCTGGGCGTGCTATGCGTGGAGATGGAGGCCTACGCGTTGTATCTGAACGCCGCCGCCGCGGGGAAGAACGCACTGGCGCTGTTGACCATCTCCGACAGCCTGGTGACAGGTGAAGCCCTGCCCGCTGAGGACCGGCAGAACACCTTCACCCACATGATGGAGATTGCGCTGGAAATTGCCTGATCCATCCATATAAACGGTCTGCCGCCGGCCCGCAGGCTTGCTGGCGGCAAGTCAAGGGACTTCAACGCCGGTATGGCGGAAAAGTCGCCGCAGGATTGTATAGGTTTAGGTTGAGATTAGTATCAAGTCTTTTCGGCCTGCAAAAACCTTGACTGCCCGCCAGGCAGATTTCGTCTTTTGCAAGCCAAATCTGTCTGAAATTCATCTCGTCGGGCGACGCGTTCGTTTTCAGAGGTGCCCATAAGGGATGATGCTGACACCAAGCAGTCCATTGTAGTATGCCTCGGGATCCGAAGGAGCCATGAAACCAGAACTCATTCCATACGCTGCGCCAGCTTCCTGATAGCCGCTGTGTTCGACATAAGTTCTTCCATACAGTGTGGAATTCAGGCGAACCCTGAGTTCATTCCGGCCCTCATGAATCAGCGTGCCGACATCCACCCTGTCGCTGGCATTGTTTGCGGGCAGTTCAGTGCCATTCACAATCACGCCCCCGATCTGATCCTTGCCATATTCAAAGGTGATAAACGCACCGGAATACGCGCTCCAGCTATCAGGCGTTGTAAAGACCAGGGTATACTCGCCTGTGCCGGAAACGTACTTCATGTCACTCACACCCAGGGCGTGCAACTGGTCTTCGGTTGCCTGGATATCAGCCCACTTGCCCAACGGCTGCGCGCCAAAGTCCATGTCGGTGATCCTGCTCACGCCGGGATCGGCGGAATCCTCAGCGGGGCCGTAGCTGTGAATCACGAGATTCCATTTCTCACTGCTCAGATCGATTGGGTCGGATTCCACGATGTGAATGATCTTCTCGTCCGCCACTGCGTCGAACGCTTCGGTATTCCCGGTGACGGCGTAGATCATCGCAGTGCCTCCGAAGATGCTGTCGATGGTGAAGGTGACGGTTCCGTCGTCGCCCACGGTGTAATCTCCGATCTGTGCGACTTTGCCCGTATAGGGATCGAGCTGATAAGGCACTCCGTTCCCGGCAAGGGTTATGGTCACGTTGCGCAGGACTTTTCCCTCGCCCTTATAGTTGTCGCCCTGTGAGTTGCCCATCATACCGGAATTCTCCGGGTATGCATTATTGAAAAGGTAATAGTAGTTTGTGCCGTCCACAGCATCCTGATACAGAGTGGTTTCGAGATGAGGCGCCTGATACCGCGCGCAGGACGTCACGCCCAGTGTCGCCAGCGCCATCGGGATCTCTTCCAGGGACGACGCAACGTAAACATTTTCCAAATCGGCAATCGAGGCCCAGGCTGCGATTACCCCGGCATCCGCTTCCACATCGCTGCCGTAAGCCCGGCTGATATCGCTGTCATACAGCACGATCGGAAGCCCGGCTTGCGCATACTCCATCAGGCGGCGGAGGCCCTCGGGCGAGATGACGTGTACCTTATCGACGATGATCGCCTTATAGGCCGGACCATCCGCTGCCAGCACCCCATCGGAAACCACGGCGTTGACGTGACTCAGCACCGATTCGCTGACGAGATTGTAGGAATACCCGCAGTCCAGCAGTTCCTGGAAACGATTCCCGCTCTCAAAGTCAAAGGTGGTTTCCTTGTCGATCAGCACAGCCAGGTCGATCCTGGCCTCTGCGTTCTGCAGCACCGCCTGGACACGGCTCATGAAGCCCGTCTCGGTATCGAAGTCCTCCCAGTACGCCTCCCTGTAGGTGTAGGAGGAGCCATAGCTTCCGGGACCGAAGGGCAGCCAGCCCGGCCACTCGGCATTGTAGCCGTTGAAGGTCCTGGTGTAGGGGGTACCGTGCAATACGGCGCGGGTAATGCCATCGGAATAGTTCTGCCCCAGCTCGGTCAGCACATCGTCCATACTGACATAGCCGATGGTCGGGCCGGTCATGGCCTCCATAGTCAGATCGTCCTTGCCAGTGATGTTCGCGGTGCCGGCCTGGTAACGTATGCCGTCTCCCTTGGCGTTGTTGTCGCATTCCGGCACATCCGCAGCCATGGCCGCCTTGCCGATCTCCAGCCCGGGGAGATGAAAGGTCTGTCCGCGGAAGCCCCAGCCCAGGGCTTTCTTCGCCCATTCGGCGACGCCGGATACGCGATACCTGACGTAAAGCTCAGCCAACATGTCGTTGTAATCCTCGAAGATGCGATCCGCGAGGCCGTCGTCTCCGGTGAAGGAGAAAAAGCCAGTCGTCGTCACGCCCATAAAGCCGCTGGTGACGTATCTGCTTGCCGCGATAGCGGGCAGTATGTCCCTGTAGGCATAGCCATCGTCCATGTCGTCCATGAATGTGGAGGCCCAATAGGAAGAAACACTGGTGGCTTCTATGGAATCCTCGAAGATGCAGCCCGGGTTGGCTCGCATCAGCGCCAGCAGCTCCGGGTCTTCCTGAAACATACGATCCCAACAGCCGGTCACGACTGCCGTGCCCTCCGTGTTAAAGTAACTGGTCACGAAGACGCCGTTGTGCATGATGCAGCCGCCGGAAATGCTCTGGCCCGTGCCGCGATAGAAGGTGGACAGCACAACCCAATCGCCGACACCCAGTTCATTCGCGTCCTCCGGGGGTTCGATCTCCACGCTTTCGAGAGAGGCCCGGTACTCATCCTGCCAGTCCGCCATGCGCCTGCGGTTCAGGCTATCATCCTGCTTGCCGTTATTCCGCGTCCAGGGTCCTTCGGATTCCGGACCGAAGAAAGCACAGATTTCATCATAGTCCCAACCGTGGGAAAGAGCAGTTTCCCGATCCGGAACACCGGCAGCGTATCCGGCGCCGGGAATCACCTCAACGCCATCCGTGATGGATTGGAGACTCCCGAAATCAAAGACGTAGGAGACCGTATCCCCAGCGCCGTTTTCTCCGGGCGTTGTCACGACATCTGCGATTCGCGCAAGCGTCGCGGATACAAGCGTATCTGTGAACAGAAAATGATCATAGGGCCTGACGCCAAATGTGACGGCGGGGCCGTCCGTCTTCTGCGACGGCAGCGCCAGTTTTATGGAACCATTTGCCAGATCCCCGGCGGTAATGGGCGTCACGCTGAACGACAGCTCCTTGCTTGCCGCGTCGTCGTTGGGGTCAATGCTGTTGAGCGACGGCGGCCAGTGCCCGGTGATCGTCATATCCACCTGAAAGCCACCAGGCACCTTTGAAGCCGCTTTCAAAACCTTCTTGAGCAGCTTGATCCAGTTCTCCGTGCCCCAGCCGTAGACGCGACTTTCCTCATTGGTGTAATAGATGCCATTTGACATCAGCATGGCAACCTCCACACCGCCGAAGCCCTTGTCCGCAAGCTCGTTGATCTGTTTCTCAATGCAGTCGTTGTCATCCTCACCCGCGGCGGCGTCCGGGAACCACATGCGCGCCATCGGCTTCGCATGGGCGTTCGGATTTAGAAACAAATCAAGAACAATCCCGGTATTATGCGATGCCCTGGCCACCAGCGGAGTTCTGAGCATCAGCAATGCCATCGTGAGCGCCAGGAGCTTCAATAATTTCGTTCGCCTCATCAAGGCAATCCCCCTCTTTGGTCGTTAAGGAAATACCGCACAATTTGAAGCAAGACCCGCCTTTACCTGTCCATTCCTCGTATTCTGCACATGCGCAGCGGTTCACTGAAGAGCAGCTTGTATGAAATCTTTGCCAAGCTCAATTCCTCAAGGAAACACTCGAAGTATTTCCTTGAGGAAAACGGCTGCATGAATGCAATAAAGAAGTTGTGATTGATGTATGTCACTTCACACAATATATCTGTTATCTTTGACAAAGACGTTACGATATACATTTCTTTAATATATGGATCCAATGGTCCGAAGCTTCTGCACTTTGGATAAGAAACGCAGATACTGGCCTGTGGGACAGCAGGGGATGGATTTGCCGGCATTCGTTTT
>ONJE01000018.1 GCA_900318045.1 uncultured Eubacteriales bacterium | reverse complement strand
AGTGTGTTTCTAAAATGCCTGAAGCGCAATTGGCTGGAAACTCCGTTGCAGTTACGGCGTCTTTGCCTGCATTTCGGCGTTGATTTCCCTTGACTTAGCCCCAACCCTTCTGCATGTTTTATTTCTGCACGGCTCCAAAATATGTAGCCTTTGCGTCAATTGTGTGTTATAATCATAATAGAGATATGCTACATATGTGGAGGTGCTGACTGGAATGAAGGCGACCCGGCCAACACAATACAAGATCATGTCCATCGATCCCTGGCTGCAGCCCTACTACAACGACATTGCCCTGAGGATGGAGCGACACGCGAATACGCGTAAGCAGTTGTTGGGTGACAAGGCCGACTTATCATCCTTCGCCAATGGCTATTTGTATTACGGCATCAATCGCACAGAAACCGGTTGGGTCTATCGCGAATGGGCGCCCGGGGCAGATGAAATGCACCTGATCGGGGATTTCAACGGCTGGAACCGGGAATCCCATCCGCTGACGCGGTTGAAGGACGGTACATGGGAGATCGAGCTTCCCGGGGCCGACGCGCTGAAACACGGACAGCTGGTGAAGGTGCAGGTTACCAGGGACGGCAAGCGCTCCGACCACATTCCCGCATACATTCGCCGGGTGGTACAGAATTCAGAGCATCTCTTCAACGGCCAGATCTGGGCCCCTCCCCGCCCCTTCCAGTGGACCGACGGCGGGTATGGTAAGCGCAAGATCGCGCCGCCCTACATCTATGAAGCTCACATCGGCATGGCCCAGGAAAAGGAAGGCGTGGGCAGCTACCGTGAATTTGCGGACTTCAACCTGGAATACATACGCGCCCTTGGCTACAACACCGTCCAGTTGATGGCGATACAGGAGCATCCCTATTATGCCTCCTTTGGTTATCAGGTGACCAACTTCTTCGCAGCCTCATCCTGGTACGGTGAACCGGAGGATTTGAAATACCTGATCAACAAGGCCCATGAAATGGGCATGTATGTGCTTCTGGACGTGGTTCATTCCCATGCCTCCGCCAATTCCAACGAAGGACTGAACGGCCTGGATGGCACGGACGGCCAGTACTTCCTGACGGGCGAGCGCGGCTGGCACCCGGCGTGGAAGACCCGCCTGTTCGACTATGGCAAGCACGAGGTGCTGCACTTCCTGCTCTCCAACCTTAAATTCTGGCTGGAGGAGTACCACTTCGACGGCTTCCGGTTCGATGGTGTGACCTCAATGATCTACCAGGATCACGGCCTCGGCACCAGCTTTACCGACTATTCACAGTATTTTGGCCTGAATACCAACGTGGATGCGCTGACCTATTTACAGTTGGCCAACGAGCTGATCCATGCCGTCAATCCCTTCGCTTTGACCATCGCCGAAGAGATGAGCGGCATGCCCGGCATGTGCATCCCCATCCGCAGCGGCGGCATTGGCTTCGATTATCGGCTGTCCATGGGTGTACCGGAATTTTGGGTCAAGCTGCTGAAGGATTATTCCGACGATCAGTGGGACATGTTCAAGATGTGGTACGAGCTGACCACCCGCCGTCCCCAGGAGAAGAACATCGGCTATTGCGAATCCCACGACCAGGCGCTGGTTGGCGATAAGACGCTGATTTTCCGAATGGCGGACGCTGAGATGTACACCGGCATGAGCAAGTCCTATCACTCCATCACCATCGACCGGGCCATCGCCTTGCACAAGATGATACGGTTCATTACCCTCGTGCTGGGCAGCGACGGCTACCTCAACTTCATGGGGAACGAGTTCGGCCACCCGGAATGGATCGACTTTCCCCGGGAGGGCAACGGCTGGAGCTATAAATATGCCCGACGCCAGTGGTCGCTGGTGCAGAACGGTATGCTGAAGTACGATTGGCTGGCCAACTTCGACCGGGCCATGCTGAAGTTCAGCCGCAAATACCGCGTGCTGAACAAAACGGATACCGTGAACCTGTGGATCGACCAGCCGGGCAAGATCATCGCCTTTTCCAAGGGCGAACTGGTCTATGTGTTCAATTTCCACCCCACCCATTCCCCCACTGACTTTTTCCTGCCGGTGCACTCCGTGGGTGAAGGTCGGTACAAGGTGGTCTTCTCAACGGATGACATCGATTTTGGCGGCATGGACCGCACCAGCAAGGATTACGTGTACTACACGAAGTTCGTGGAAGGCCACGGCCTGGGCTTTGAAATCTACATTCCCTGCCGCACCGCCATCGTATTCAAGCGGATCGAGTAAGAAGGGAATTTAGACAAACAACCTGAGCATATCGCTTGTCTGAATCCGCCATTGCTGTGTTGTCGTCGGTCAACGTACAGTGGGCTGCGCTCTGAAGGCAGAACGCAGCCCAATGCATTTGTCAATATACTTTTTTAATCCACGATCAGGCTTTCGCCAGTCATTTCCGCGGGCTTTTCGAGGCCCATCAGGTCCAGCATGGTTGGGCACAGGTCGCACAGCTTGCCGCCGGTTTTGCGCAGCTTGTGCTTGGGATGATCGGGATCGATGACGATCACCGGCACCGGGTTGGTGGTGTGCGCGGTGAACGGGCCGCCGTGCACGGGATCGATCATCATGTCGCAATTGCCGTGGTCGGCGGTGATGACCGCCTTGCCTCCCTGGGCGACCAGCGCATCCACGATCCTGCCCACGCACTCGTCCACGGTGCGCACGGCCTTTTTCGCCGCTTCCATGACGCCGGTGTGACCGACCATGTCGCAGTTGGCGAAGTTGAGGATGATGACATCATACTTCTTCTCGGCGATGCACTTGAGCACCGCGTCGGTGACCTCGTAGGCGCTCATCTCGGGCTTGAGGTCGAAAGTTGGCACCTCCTCGGCGGATGGGCTGGGCACCAGTATACGATCCTCGCCCTCAAAGACGCGCTCCTCGCCGCCGTTGAAGAAGAAGGTGACGTGGGCGTACTTCTGGGTCTCGGCGATGCGCAACTGCTTCTTGCCCAGCTTGGACAGGTACTCGCCCATGGTCATGTGCAGGCTCTCCGGCGGATAGGCGATCAGCACGTTGGGCATGGTCGCGTCATACTGGGTCATGCACACATAGGTCAACGGGAAGAAGCCGTGTTTGCGCTCGAAGCCCTTGAAGTCGGGATCGACGTAAGCGCGGGTAATCTCGCGAGCCCGGTCGGGGCGGAAATTGAAGAAGATCACCGAGTCGTTGGCCTTGATGGTACCCTCGGGGTCGATGACGGTGGGCAGCATAAACTCGTCGGTCAAATGCTTGCCGGTCTCGTCCACCACCTTGTAGGAATCCAGTATGGCCTGAACGGGATCATCGGCCTTGATGCCCTCGGCGCAAACCATGGCGTTGTAGGCCTTCTCCACACGCTCCCAGGCGAAATCGCGGTCCATGGCGTACAGGCGGCCCATAACGGTAGCCACCTTGCCCACGCCGATCTCCTTCATCTTCTCAACCAGGTTCTTGACATATTCCCAGCCGGAATCCGGTGGCACGTCGCGGCCATCCAGCAGGCAATGCACGTAGACCTTCTCCAGTCCATGGCGCTTGGCCATCTCGAGGATGCCGTACAGGTGCTCGGTATGGGAGTGGACGCCGCCGGGAGAGACAAGGCCGATCAGGTGAAGGGCAGTGCCGTTCTTCTTGCAGTTCTCCATGGCGGCCAGCATGGCCTTGTTTTCAAAGAACACGCCGTCCTTGATGTCCTTGGTGATCTTCACCAGCATCTGATAGACCACGCGGCCCGCGCCGATGTTGGTGTGTCCCACCTCGGAATTGCCCATCTGGCCGTCCGGCAGGCCCACGTCCAAACCGGAAGCGCCGATGGTGGTCGCGCAGTATTTTTCCCTCAGACCCTCCAGCACCGGAATGCCGGCGGCGACGATGGCATTGGACTTGGGATCGTTTTTGCCGATCCCAAATCCATCCATGATAATCAGCGCGGTCGTGCTCATCAGAAATTCACCACCTGGGCGAAGTCTTCAGCCTTCAGGCTCGCGCCGCCGATGAGGCCGCCATCGATCTCAGGCTGCGCCATCAGGCCCTTTACGTTGGAGCCCTTCATGCTGCCGCCGTACTGGATGCGGATCTTCGCCGCAGCTTCCTCGCCGAACTTGGCGGCGATAGCCTTGCGAATGACGCCGATGGTCTCGTTCGCCTGCTCGTCGGTGGCGGTCAGGCCGGTGCCAATGGCCCAAACGGGCTCGTAGGCGACGACGACGTTCTCCAGCTCGGCGGCAGTCAGGGTATGCAGCGCCATCTGTGTCTGATAGGTGACGATCATATCGGTGTAGCCGGCTTCGCGCTCGTCCTTCATCTCACCGACGCATACGATGGCCTTCAAGCCGGCCTTCACAGCGGCGACGGTGCGCAGGTTGACGGTCTTGTCGGTTTCGCCGAAGTACTGGCGGCGCTCGGAATGGCCGATGATGACATACTCGCAGCCGGCAGCCTTCAGCATGTCGGCGCTCAGCTCGCCGGTGTAGGCGCCGGAGGCCTTGAAGTGGACGTTCTGGGCGCCCAGCTTGATGTTGGTGCCCTCGATCACGGGCTTGACGGCGGCAAAGTTCACGGCGGGCGTGCAGACGACGACGTCACACTTGGCGTCCTTGACCAGCGGAATCAGGTCCCTGACCAGCTGGGCGGCCTCCTCCGGGGTCTTGTTCATCTTCCAGTTGCCGGCGATAATGGGCTTGCGCATGGGAATCTCCTCCTCGTTTGAATGCGTTGTTTGGTTGATATCCAATTTGTAATGCATACAAGGACCGAGGGAACATGGAGCGGATGCATTGTCGCAATTCCTGTTCCCTGTTCCCTCTTCCCTGTTTCCTTGGGTATTACTTGTCCTTCAGGCACGCGACGCCGGGCAGCACCTTGCCTTCGAGGAACTCGAGGCTCGCGCCGCCGCCGGTGGAGATGTGACTCATCTTCGGGGCCAGGCCCATTTGGGTCACTGCCGCCGCAGAATCGCCGCCGCCGATAATGGTGGTAGCGTCGGATTCGGCCATTGCGGTGGCGATGGCCAAAGTGCCCTTGGCGAACTCGGGCTTTTCAAACACGCCCATGGGGCCGTTCCATACCACGGTCTTGGCGCTCTTCACGGCGTCAGAGAACAGCTCAATGGTCTTGGGACCGATGTCCAGGCCCTGCCAGCCCTCGGGGATCTTGCCCGCTTCCACGATCTTGATCTCGGTAGGATTGTCAAAATCGTTGGCGATTACGGTGTCAATGGGCAGCAGGAATTTCACGCCCTTGGCCTTGGCGGTCTCCATCATTTCCTTGGCCAGGCCGATGCGCTCCTCGTCCAGCAGGGAGTTGCCGATCTCGCCGCCCATGGCCTTGGAGAACGTGTAGGCCATGCCGCCGCCGATGATCAGGGTATCGACCTTCTCCAGCAGGTTGGTGATGACGCCGATCTTGTCCTTGACCTTTGCGCCGCCCAGGATGGCCACGAAGGGACGCACCGGGTTCTCGACGGCATTGCCCAGGAAAGTCAGCTCCTTGCCGATCAGGTAGCCGGCAACGGCGGGCAGGTAGTCGGCTACGCCGGCGGTAGAGGCGTGGGCGCGATGCACGGTGCCGAAGGCGTCGGACACGTACAGCTCGGCCATGGAAGCCAGCTCCTTGGCAAAGGCGGGATCGTTCTTCTCCTCTTCGGCATGGAAGCGCACGTTTTCAAGCAGCACGGCCTCGCCGGGCTTGACCTCGGCTGCCAGCTTCTTGGCATCAGGACCGATGACGTCCTTGGCTAGCTTCACTTCGAAGCCCAGCTTCTCGCTCAGGCGCTTGGCCACGGGAGCCAGGGAATACTTCATGTTGAACTCACCCTTGGGGCGGCCCAGGTGGGAGCACAGGATCACGGCGGCGCCATTGTCCAGCAGATACCTGATGGTCGGCAGCGCGGCGTTGATGCGGGTCTCGTCGGTGATATTCTTGTCCGCATCCAGCGGCACATTGAAATCGCAGCGCACAAGAACCTTCTTGCCCTTGACCTGAACGTCCTCAATGGTCATCTTATTGAGATTCATAGCGGTTCACTCCTTAATCATATTGATGACAATATTCTAACACATCGGGGCAAAAAATAAAAGGGGATTTTTCAGATTGACCACTATAAAATTTGCGTTGATTGTGTCAAAACGGCACATAAAATGCGATCAGAGTGGATTACTCTTAACGATGATATGGTATACTGCGATGAATCGGAGGGCATTCCATGAAGAAAACGATCATAGAAGCACGCGGTGTGTGCTTTAAATACGAGGGAGCGACCGCGTTGGCTGTGGACCACGTTACGCTGGACATCGCTGAAGGCGAGTTTCTTGCGATTCTTGGCCGTAACGGCAGCGGCAAATCCACATTTGCCAAGTTGCTCAACGCGCTTCTGCTGCCCTCGGAGGGAAGCGTCAAGGTCAACGGCATCACCCCCACAAATGATGACGACTGCTACGAGGTGCGCAAGTCCTGCGGCATGGTGTTCCAGAACCCGGACAACCAGATCGTCACCACCATCGTGGAGGAGGACTGCGCCTTTGGGCTGGAGAATCTGGGAACGCCCCCGGCGGAGATCCGCGCCCGTGTGGACGACGCGCTGCACAGCGTGGGCATGTCGGAATTCGCCCTCGCCTCCCCCTCCATGCTCTCTGGCGGCCAGAAACAGCGGGTGGCCGTGGCCGGCGTGCTGGCCATGCGGCCCAAGATCATCGTGTTCGACGAATCCACGGCCATGCTGGACCCCATCGGGCGGCGGGACGTGTTCGCCCTGGCACGGCGGCTGAACGTGGAAGAGGGCATCACCATCGTGTGGATCACCCACTTCATGGAGGAAGCGGCCATGGCCGACAGGCTGGTCATCATGGACGCCGGCAGGGTGGCGATGGACGGCACGCCCAGGGACGTCTTTACCCAGACCGAAAAGGTGACGGCTCTCGGGCTGGACGTACCCGAGATGATGAAACTGACCCACATGCTGCGCCAGGAGGGCGTCGCCCTGCCCGACGGTATTATGACGGTCAATGAAATGGCGGTGGAGTTATGCCGATTGAAGTCAAATCGCTGACGCATGTATATATGCCGGGAACGCCCTTTGAGGCAAAGGCGCTGAACGATGTCAGCCTGAGCATACACGACGGCGAATTTATAGGCATCATCGGCCACACCGGCAGCGGAAAGAGCACCCTCATCTCCCACTTGAACGGCCTGGAGCACTCCGAGCCGGGCGTGGTGTTCGTCAACGGCATCGACTTGGGCGAAAAGGGCTCGGACCTGATTGCCATACGACGGGTGGTGGGGCTGGTGTTCCAGTATCCCGAATACCAGCTGTTCGAGGAGACCGTTGCCAAGGACGTTGCCTTCGGGCCGAACAACCTGGGCCTCGACGCCGCGGAAATCGAAAGGCGGGTGGAGACCGCGCTGAAGCAGGTCGGTCTGAACCCGGCAGAGGTATCGGAAAAATCACCCTTTGAGCTGTCCGGCGGCCAGAAGCGCCGCGTGGCCATCGCCGGGGTGCTTGCGATGCAGCCGTCCACGCTGATCCTGGATGAGCCCGCCGCCGGCCTGGACCCCGCGGGGCGGCGAGAGATGTTCGACCTGATCCGGGGTATCCACGATTCCGGTGTCACCGTCGTGATGGTTTCCCATTCGATGGACGACGTGGGCCGCCTGTGTGACAGGCTATTCGTGCTGAACAAGGGCGAGATCGCCTATTCTGGCACCCCGGCCGAGGTATTTCTCCACGAGAGCAAGCTTCACGCCATCGGCCTGGATGTCCCGGAAGGCGCCAAACTGGCCAGACGCCTGCGCGACGCGGGCTTCGATATGCCACAGGACATCTACCGCACCGAGGATGTATGTGCAGCCATCATCGCCAACCTGAGAGGGGCAAGTGACGACAAATGCTGAAAAACATCACGCTGGGGCAGTACTTTCCCGGCGATTCCTTCATACACCGGCTTGACCCGCGCACAAAGCTGCTGGCCACCGTGGCCCTGATCGCCATCGTCTTTGTGGCACAGGGCTTTTCCGGTTTTTTGTTGATCGCCGCGTTCGTTATCGGTTGCGCTGCCTCCACGGGCATCCATCTGAAGTATCTGATCCGCGGTCTGAAGCCCATTATGTTCATCATCATATTCACCTTCGTGCTGAACCTGTTCTTCCAGACCGAGGGCAAAGAGCTGGTGCATATCGGCTTTATCCGCATCACGGACCAGGGCTTGCGTATGGCTTCCTTCATGGCCGCGCGGCTGATCCTGCTGGTGGTCAGCAGCCAGCTTTTGACGCTGACGACCTCCCCCATTGCACTAACGGACGGTCTGGAGGCGCTGTTCAGGCCGCTGGAGGTCATCCACTTCCCCGCCCATGAGATTGCCATGATGATGTCCATAGCCCTGCGATTCATCCCCACGTTGATGGACGAGGCGGACAAGATCATGAAGGCCCAAAAGGCCCGTGGCGCGAACTTTGAGACCGGCAGCCTCATACAGCGGGCAAAGGCCATGGTGCCGCTGCTGGTGCCGCTGTTCGTCGGTGCGTTCCGTCGCGCCGAGGACCTTGCCCTGGCGATGGATGCCCGCTGCTATCGTGGCGGCGCAGGCCGCACCCGCATGAAGCAGCTGAAATTCGGCAAAAACGACGTCATTGCCGCAGTGATCATGGCACTGCTGCTGGCCGGGGTCATCGCGCTGAACCGTATGAATGTCTTTTAAGAAAATACGGCATAATTGGGCATTGGTAATTTGTTTATGGTGGCAACATGCGAAGGATTCAGCTGACCATTGAATACGACGGCACCAACTACGCCGGCTGGCAACGCCAGAGCAACGCGCTGGCCGTGCAGCAGGTGATCGAAGAGGCGCTGTCCCGGCTGACTGGCGAGCACGTGACCATCCACGGCGCCAGCCGCACCGACGCCGGGGTGCACGCGCTGGGCCAGTGTGCCCACTTCGATACCTGCAGCCGCATTCCCGGGGAGAAATTCAGCTACGCCGTCAACACCATGCTGCCTCCCGACATACGTGTCAGCCGCTCCCAGGATGCGCCCGAGGATTTTCATGCGCGCTTTTCCGCCCGGGGCAAGCGCTACCGTTACCTGTTTTATGACGCCCCCCACGCCGGTGCACTGAACCGTCTGACCCATGCCCACAGCATCTATCCCCTGAACGATCGTTTGATGCAGGCTGAAACCGAAGCACTGCTGGGCACCCACGATTTTGCCGCCTTTGCCGCCAGCGGTTCCGCGGTGAAGGACACCGTGCGCACCCTTTGGCGGGCAGAGGTCAGCCGAAGCGACAACGACGTCATGTTGATTATCGAAGGCAATGGCTTTTTATACAACATGGTGCGCATTATCGCGGGAACACTGCGGGACATTGGCTCCGGCAAGCTGGAACCCGGCGCGCTCAAAAAAGCCATTGAAACCGGGAACAGGTTGGATCTCGGCGTCACTGCTCCTGCACATGGCCTGACGCTGATGGAAGTATTCTACGCCCTGCCCGACACCCACGGAATCCATGTTCCGCCAAAGGGCACCTCTTAAAACGAACGCATCGCCCGACGAGATGAATTTCAGACAAAGAAGGCTGAAATCCGGCCGTCCGACGGCGATGAACGTTTTAGAGACGCCCGAAAGGAGATTGTATTATGACCGTTACCAACGCCATGCGCCTGCTCACCCAGGCGGGCATTCCCTTCGATATCTCCGAATACCCGGTGGACGAGAGTGACCTGAGCGGCGTTCACGCCGCCGCCATGCTGGGTGTCGACGCGGATTGCGTGTTCAAAACCCTGGTAGTGCGTGGTGAGCGCAAGGGCATTTGCGTGTTCGTCATTCCTGTAGCTGAAGAACTGGACATGAAGAAGTGTGCTTCCGCCATGGGTGATAAAAAAGTTGAAATGATACATGTGAAAGAGCTGCTCGGCCTGACGGGCTACGTGCGCGGCGGCTGCTCACCCATCGGTATGAAAAAGAAATATCCTACATTTATAGACGAGATCGCCACGCTGTTTGAACGTATCTACGTCAGCGCCGGCCTGCGCGGCCAGCAGCTGATCATCAATCCGGAGGATCTGCGCGCTTATACCGGCGCATCCTTTGCAGACCTGACAAAGCGATAGTTTGACACGTATATTCATATTTTCTTGACAGCATATTGTCAAATTGCCATAACAGCAGTGTCACTTTTTGGTATGGTTGACAACATGGCACAATGGCCTCGCCTTCTTTTTGTGAAATCACCCCATTCACTTTTTGAGCATATTCTGTTATAATAGGAATACGGATAAAAACAGAGGAGGTAGTTTCTTATGGCCAGTTTGTCCCTTCGCGGCATTTATAAAATATATGCCGGTGATGTCGTCGCGGTGAGCGATTTCAACCTTGAGATCGAAGATAAAGAGTTTATTATCCTGGTCGGTCCTTCCGGCTGCGGTAAGTCCACCACCCTGCGCATGGTCGCCGGTTTGGAGGATATCTCCAAGGGTGAGTTGTATATCGACGATAAGCTGGTAAACCATATTCCCCCGAAGGATCGCGATATCGCGATGGTTTTCCAAAGCTACGCTCTGTATCCTCACATGACGGTTTACAACAACATGGCCTTCGGCCTGAAGCTGCGCAAGATGCCCAAGGCTGATATCGACCGCCGCGTCAAGGAAGCCGCCTCCATCCTGGGCATTGAAGCCCTGCTGAACCGCAAGCCTGCCGCCCTGTCCGGTGGCCAGCGCCAGCGTGTCGCCCTGGGCCGCGCAATCGTGCGTGAACCCAAGGTCTTCCTGATGGACGAGCCTCTGTCCAACCTGGATGCCAAACTGCGCGTGCAGATGCGTTCCGAGATCACCAAGCTGCACAAGCGCCTGCAGACCACCTTCATTTATGTTACCCACGACCAGACCGAGGCCATGACGATGGGCTCCCGCATCGTGGTCATGAAGGACGGCTTCATCCAGCAGGTCGACAGCCCCCAGAACCTGTATGACTATCCCGCCAACTTGTTCGTCGCAGGATTCATCGGCATGCCGCAGATGAACATCTTCCGCGTCAAGCTGGAGAAACGCCAGGATGGCGTGTATGCCACTTTCGGCAGCAACTGCATCAAGGTGCCGGACGGCAAGGTTCAGCGCATGACGGGCGACTACATCGGTAAGGAAGTCTACATGGGCATCCGTCCCGAGAACATCTCTGACGACGCAGTGTTCACCTCCACCTATCCCGATGCCTGCATCGATGTCGATGTCGAGATCATCGAGCTGATGGGCTCCGAGACCTATCTGTACATGACCACCAGCGGCAAGGATGAGAACTTCATCGCCCGCGTCGACCCCCGCACCACCTCCCGCGGCGGCGACAAGATCAAGGTGGGCTTCGATGTCAATCGCCTCCACTTCTTCGATGTTGAAACTGAAAAGACCATCCTGTCCCGCGACTGATTTCTCCCAAAAAAATTTCGCCCCTTCCCGTTTGGGAGGGGGCGTTGTCATAGCTGTGGATTTGAAAACCCGAAAGGCGGCTGCTGTGTATGCAAGATCGTTTTGGCATCAATGTGAAGCGCTATTGCCGCGAACATGAGAAACGCATGACATCTCTTCCGCCGTCCCAAGCGCTGCTGGAACAACACCTTCAAAAGCTTGAATGGATGCAGCATGAGCGCCTTGTACACCTCGTCGTGCTGGTGATGACCACTTTGGCGGAGCTGTTTACTGTTGACCTTGCGCTGCTTCACCCTGAGACCAATCCGATGGCAGCCATGATCATGCTATGCCTGACCGTGTTGATGGCCTTTTACTTCGCCCACTACTTTTTTCTCGAAAACACAGTTCAACATTGGTACAGACTTGCGGACGAGCTGCGCGTGAAGCTGGATTCCAAAGAAGGACAGAATACTCCACTGCATTGATCGTCAGAGAGGGAGCCCCTTTCAGTGTCGCAATACACTGAACAAACAGACTCCGCTTCGAGGGCGCCGGCGAGACGTCAAGCCGGACCGAGAGAGTTTATCAGGCGCACATGTAACGGGAGGCAAGGTAAAATGTTGGTTTATTGTCATTCCGTTGTAGACAAAACAGCCAAATGGTGGTATAATCTTTAAATGTCAGCGGGATGCTCCTCCTGCTTGCGTCTGAGGTTGCGCCAGTAGCTCAGTTGGATAGAGCAACGGCCTTCTAAGCCGTGGGTCAGGGGTTCGAGTCCCTTCTGGCGCGCCAGTTATGGTGGGTATAGCTCAGTTGGTTAGAGTGCCAGGTTGTGGCCCTGGAGGTCGTGGGTTCGAGCCCCACTACTCACCCCACTTTTGATAGGTGCGGCGCTCTGATGGGGCGTAGCCAAGCGGTAAGGCACGGGACTTTGACTCCCGCATTCGCAGGTTCGACCCCTGCCGCCCCAGCCACTGCGACCCATTAGCTCAGTCGGTAGAGCACCTGACTTTTAATCAGGGTGTCCGGGGTTCGAATCCCCGATGGGTCACCTTTCTATCAGGGCACTTCTTGTATGGAAGTGCCCTGAAATTATGTTTATGGTATACAAAACCTCATTTCATTGGCGCTAAGCCAAGATATTTGCGGGCTGCGGATGGCTGAAAGTCATCCGTCAGGCTGCCACCCATATTGTGCGGTATTGCCTTAAGTCCGTTGACCGACGACAACGCAGCAATGGCGGATTCAGTCGGGCAATACCACAAGTTATATGTCAAAGGTTCCCAAGTCGGCTTTCGTTTATTTGCGAAGGCCGACTTCTTCATATTCTTCGTTATTTTGAACATACTACATCAATGAAAAGGGACTTCTCAACAGTATCGAAAGGACGTTTTGATATGAACAGACAGAATCTTCCTAATTTCTACCTGTGCTTTGATTTGGCCCACCGCAATACAGAAATCCTTGTTCGTTCTCGCTCAACGGGTCACGAACTGCGCAACAAGACGGAGGTATGCCCATGAGCCGCCAACCACTCACATCGGATGAATACCGGGAATTGGTATCGAAGCTGACGCCGCCCTCACGGATGCTGCGGGGCTACTGGCGAGCCTTCTGGGTAGGTGGGCTGATCTGCTGCTTGGGACAGGCGCTGACGCTGTGGGCTCAACAGCTGAACCTGGGTGAGGTCACCGCGCCGATGTTCACCACCAGCTGCCTGATCTTCCTGGGCACTACGTTGACAGGCTTCGGTGTGTACGACCGCATCGGAAAGTACGCCGGGGCCGGCTCTGCCATACCGGTGACGGGCTTTGCCAACTCGGTGGCCGCCCCCGCCATCGAATTCCAGCGGGAAGGGGCGGTTATGGGCGTGGGTGCGCGGCTTTTCACGCTGGCCGGCCCTGTGCTGGCCTACGGCATCGTCGCCTCGGTGGTCGTGGGTGTGATCTACTGGCTGGTCAGGGGGTGGGTGTTGTGAGCCGGGCAGGTGAACAGACCTTCCTCTACGACCATCCCCCCGCCATACTCTCCCACGCCAGCATCGTCGGCCCCAAAGAGGGGCGCGGGCCTTTGGCGGACTGGTTCGACACCATCCTGGAGGACGACATTCTCGGCCAGAAGAGTTGGGAACTGGCGGAGATGGAGATGGTGCGCCGCTGCGCCAAGGGCGCAATGAACCAGGCAAAGCTGGCTGACGAGGACGTGCAGGCCATGCTGGGCGGCGACCTGAACAACCAGATCATCGCCTCGTCCTTCGCTGCGCGGACGCTGGGCATCCCCTTCATCGGGCTGTACGGCGCCTGCTCCACCTTCGTGCAGGCGCTGGTGATGGGTTCGGCGTTGATCTCCGGCGGATTCCTCGGCAACGCACTGTGTGTTGCCTCAAGCCATTTCTGCACCGCGGAGCGGCAGTTCCGCTTCCCGCTGGAGCTGGGCACCCAGCGCCCGCCACAGGCCTCACGCACGGCCACGGCCTGTGGCGCGGCTGTGTTGTCATCGGACGGAGGCGACCTGCGTGTGACCTCGGGTACGATCGGTCGGGTGATCGATTTGAACATCACCGATGCCAACCACATGGGCGCGGCCATGGCCCCGGCGGTATTTGATACAATCGCCGCACACCTTGCGGACGCGGGACGCCAAGCAGAGGATTTCGACCTGATCGCTACCGGAGACTTGGGTTGGATCGGCCGGGATCTGCTGCTGGCGCTGGTCGACGCGGCAGGTGTTGATCTGCCGCCGGAAAAGCTGATCGACTGCGGCGCGAGCCTGTATTCCAGGGAGCAGGACACCCATGCGGGCGGCAGCGGCTGCGGCTGTGTGGCCTCCGTCAGCTGCGGCTGGCTGATGAAGCGCATGGAGGCCGGGGAGC
>ONJE01000192.1 GCA_900318045.1 uncultured Eubacteriales bacterium | reverse complement strand
GATAGGCAGGGTCGGAGGCGGTGCCGGGCATCATTGAGATGGTGCCTGCCATCGGGCAAAGGAACTTCGCTCCGCCGTACTCCAGGATGTCGCGGATAGGCAGACGCCAACCCTTCGGCACGCCCTTCAGGGTCGGGTCGTGAGACAGGGACAGGTGAGTCTTGACCATCATGGTGCAATAGTCGGCGTACTTCGGATCGCTCTCGAAGCGCTTGGCTTTCTCAATGGCCAGGGGCGCCCAATCGACGCCGTCCGCACCGTAGACCTCCTTGGCGATGCGCTCGACACGCTCGCGCAGGGGCATCTCAAGGTCGTACAGGAACTTGATCTCGGGCTTCTGCTCGCAGGCTTCCACGACCACCTCAGCCAGCTCCCTGGCGCCCTCGCCGCCGTAGCGCCAGTGGTTGGACTGGGCACAGCGCACACCGCGCTCGGCGCACAGCTTCTTGATCAGGTTGATCTCGTTGTCGGTGTCGGTGTAGAACTGGTTGATGCACACGACGGGCACGATGCCGGACTTCAGCACGGTGTTCACGTGATGGAACAGGTTCTCGCAGCCCTTCTCCACCAGCTCCAGGTTCTCCTGGGTGTACTCCACGGGCAGGGGACGGCCGGGAGAGACCTTGGGTCCGCCGCCGTGCATCTTCAGGGCGCGGATGGTGGCCACGATGACGGAGACGTTCGGGGTCAGGCCGGACAGCCGGGTCTTGACGTTCCAGAACTTCTCGAAGCCGATGTCAGCGGCGAAGCCGGACTCTGTGACGTGGTAGTCGAACAGCTTCAGGGCCAGACGGTCGGCAATGACGGAGGACTGGCCGATGGCGATGTTCGCGAAGGGGCCGGCGTGGATCAGCACAGGCTGATGCTCGACGGTGTAGCACATGGTGGGATTGATGGTATTGCGCATCCATGCGGTCATTGCGCCGGCAACCTCCAGGTCCTCGCAGGTCACGGGCTCGCCGCTGCGGCTGTAGGCCACGACGATCTTGCCGATGCGCTCGCGCAGGTCCTTCAGGTCCTTGGCGACGGCCAGTATGGCCATCAGTTCGGAACCGACGGCGATGCCAAACTTGCTCTCCATCAGGTAGCCGTCCTTGTTGCCGCCTACACCGATGATGATGTTGCGAAGACCCTGAGCGCAGAAGTCCAGCACCCAGCCCATCTCAATGCGCTTGGGGTCGATATCCAGGCGACGGCCCATGTTGTGCTTGGCCATCTCCTCGTCGGTGTAGTTACGCTCGTGCTGCATACGGGCATTCAGCGCCACCATGGCCAGGTTGTGGGCGTTCATGATGTCGTTGATGTCGCCGGTCAGACCCAGGGAGAACTCGGTCATGGGCATCAGCAGGGCGTTTCCGCCGCCAGCCGCAGTGCCCTTGACGTTCATGGTGGGGCCGCCGGAGGGCTGGCGCAGCGCGCCGCCGACGTTCTTGCCGATCTTGGCAAGGCCCTCGATCAGGCCCAGGGAAACGGTGGACTTGCCCTCGCCCAGGGGGGTGGGGGTGATGGCGGTAACCTCAATGAACTTGCCGTCGGGCTTGTCCTTCAGGCGATTCATAATCTTGATAAAGTCAAGCTTCGGGGTCTTGCCATAGGGAATGATCTCCTCGGGCAGCAGGCCCAGCTTCTCCCGGAAATATTCCACCGGGGGCAGCTTTTTCTCGGCATTCTCGGCGATCTGCCAGTCTTTGTAGACTGTGGGATCAAGCATGTCGGTTTTTTCGAAGATCGTGGGATCAAGCATGGTCAGGTTTCCTCCTTTATTGATTGCGTTCACTAACATGATGGCGCTTGTCTTGTGCCGGGCCGGGTTTCGACATGGCGCAAGGCAAGCACCTGTCACCAAACAATAGTATACCATGATTATTCAAATCAGTCAATAAATAACAGTGTAATTATTACGGAAATACGACGGTTTAACATCTGTCAACGTCGACTGTGATTGACAGGTCCGGGGTGATATGTTACATTGTTTCCATCAATTCTGATTGGGAGTGTCACAATCCATGCTGAATTACAAGGGATTAAAGGGAACCTATGAGCGGCTGATCGTCTCGGAGGCCAGCGTCGATCGCCAGATGGACGCCCTGCTGGAGCAGCACACCAGGATCATCCCCATCACCTCCCGCGCCAGCGAGCCCGGCGATGAGCTCATACTGGACTACGCGGGCTTCTGCGACGGCGTCCAGTTCGAGGGCGGCACGGCCCAAAACCAGTCCCTGGTGCTGGGCAGCGGCACGTTCATCCCTGGCTTCGAGGAGCAGCTTGTGGGCTTACGCCCGGGAGATGAAGCAGATGTGCGCGTCACCTTTCCCATCCCCTATCACGCCGAAGCGCTGGCGGGCAAGGATGCCGTTTTCAAGTGTAACATAAGGGCCGTACAACAGCGGGAGAAGTACGCCCCCAACGACGCCTTTGCCAGGGAAGTTGGCGGCTTTGACAGCTTCGAAGCGATGCGCGAAGCGCTCAAGCAGGGCATGCAGGCCTATGCCGACCAGCAGGCCGACGCCGACCTGAAGCTTCAGCTGCTGAATACGCTCGTCGAAGCGTATGACGGCAAAATCGATGATGCACAGCTCGATGCAGCCCTTGAGGCGGAGATGCAGTCCCTTCGCGCCCAGCTTGCCCGCCAGGGGCTGACACTGGAAGCTTACTGCCGCTTCACCGACAAGACTGAGGATCAGCTGCGCCAGGATCGCCTGCCGGACGCCAGGAAGCGCCTCATCCGCCAGCAGGTGCTGCTGGAGATCATCGAAGCGGAGGGCATTGAGGCCAGCGAAGACGACGTGGCGTCAGAGATTCAAAAGTTGTGCCGGCAGAACAACATGACCCCGGAACAGCTGTCCGCCCGACTCGACGACGCTGCCCAGCGGGCCATCGTTCAAAACGTGCTGGCAGACAAGGCATTGGAACGCCTGAGGCAGTACGCCGAGGTCGAGACCGTTGAAAAACAGGAGGTTTAATTCAGGAACTACCATAAAAAAATCGACGGCACGCCTGGCGGTGCCGCCGTTTTTTTACGTCTATTCCTCCCTGCTACCCATTGGTATGGTCTCCAGCACATAATCCCTGAAGGCCATCTGCTCCGGGGAGAGGTACTTCTTCTTGTGAACGAAGTAAAGGTGGTAGGGCATGGTGCCCTCTATGGGAAAGGACAGCACCTTGCCCTCGGCCACGGCCTCCTGCACCGCCACCTCGGAGATCACCGAAATACCCACCCCGGCGGCCACCAGGCGCATGATGGTCTCGGTATCATCCACACCCGCCACCACGTTCAGCTTGACGTTGGGAATATTCAACTTTGACCATCGCAGGAATTCCTGCTGGAGGGTGGAGGTGCTGCTGCGGGTGATCAGCCGCTCCTCGCCGAACATCTCATTGGGAAACACCCTGCCCTCCAGCGACCTGAACCTGGGCTCGTTGGGTGTGATGACCACCAGGTTGGCCATGTCGCAGTGCTTCACTGCGTAGTCGGAATTCATCAGCTTCATCGTGCAGAAGGCGAACTCCGCCGATTCCGATTGCAGTCGGTTCAGTATCTCCGAATGGGCGCAGGTGATGAAGTCGAAGCTGACCTCAGGAAAGCGCCTGTTGAACTCTATGATGCGGTTCGTCAGGTAGTAGCGCACGATATAGGGCGTGGTGATGATGTTGATGGCCCTGACCTCCTGGTTGGCGCGGCTGAGGGCGAATATGCTGTCGCGGTTCAGCTTCAGCATCTGCCGGGCATAGCTGTAGAAGGTGCGACCGCTGGGGCTCAGCTCCATGCTGCGGGTGGTGCGGTTCAACAGTCGCGTGCCCAGCTCCGATTCCAGGTTGCGAATGTGAATCGTCACCATCGACTGGGAAAGCTGCAAGCGCTCGGCAGCATTCGAAAAGCTGCCCTCGTCCACGGCGGCCACAAAGGATTCAAGTTGCTTAAAGTCCATCGCCCTGTTCTCCATCATCAGTCATGAATTGAATTTATTATAAATGATCGTTCATAAATTGTCAAACAAAAATGGCAGCACAATCGCTGCCATAATAATCACATCCTGCGCTTCAGATCGGATATCAGTATATCCCCAACCACCGTCCTGTCCTCCGCGGAGAATGCCTGGGGGAAGTTGTCCGAGAACAGTATCTGGCTGTTGGGCGGGAACTCATCGTCGCCCTCCCATACGATCAGTCGTACGTCGTATCCGGGCATGATTTCCAGCTGGAATGATGCGTCGCCCTTGTCCAGCGGAATGGCAGGTATTTGAGCCGCTGCGGCCTTGAAGTCCTCCAGGCGCGTGCCAAAGGTGAATGCCGCCCGATTCAGGCAGCGCCCGGTGAAGGGCTTCAGGTAGACCTCTCCCCAGGGCATTTCGCGATAGGGCAGGAACGCCCCCGTTCCCACTGACCGTTTACCCTCCAGCAGGTAGCGGATCAGCAGCATCTGTGCAGGCAGATTGGACAGCGCAAAGCCATCCTTCGCGGCGCTGCGGATTGAGAATTTCGGCCACGTGATTTCATAGTCCACGTACAGAAGGCGCATGGTAAAGACCTGGTTTTCCCGGTCATACTTCACCCCACAGCGCTCCGCCGCTTCAATGGGATCCAGCTTCTCAAACAGGCCTGTATAGTGTTCAAAAGGCACCAGTTCCTTGTGATTCTCCACATTCGGCATGATCCTCTTACCTCTTTCTGCAAAGGATATACGTTCCTGTAATGCGCTTGCCGTCGGACGCTTCCAACAGGCTCACGGCCACCAGTGCTGCATGACCTCCGGCAGTTCCGTGTCCGTCCAGGCCGCCTGCATGGCCTCATAGGAATTCACATTTCCAACTATGTTTGCCTTCCGGGTATTGCGCAGCTTGGGCAGGGCATCCGCAGGCGCATCGGTCACGACGATGCACTCGTTGCATTCGTACAGGAAATCGCGGCTGATACTCTCGATACCGGAGGGCACAAACACGAATTGCAGCTCCGGACACTCCCGAATCGAACCGTTCCCGGCGACGCGCACGCCATTACCCAGCCGCACCGTGTGCAATATCGGATACTCACAGATCACGTCATAGCCGATCTCGGTGATGCCGTCGCCAATGATGACGTCCATGACCGTCTCAAAGGTCATGCTCTCGCCTTCGATCAGTGCCTGCATATCGGTGCCATACAGCTTGCCTTCACCGCCGATATAGATGCTGCCGTCCTCCAGCGTTTCTATATACAGGCTCTCGTTCTGCCGGGTATAGGCCACCTCGGCCGTCCAGCGTATGATCTCCCGCCCGTCGATACACAGGTACACCAGCAGGGCAAAAATCACCAACAGTGCCACAAGGAACGCGCGCTTCCCCCCATCGTACTTCATCAGTCGATCGTCCCTTCCTGCACAATCAGCGACACGTCATGGAACACGCCCGTCTGACGCAGCTCCCTGATCAGGCCGGCAGAGTCCTTCACCTTGCGCACCTCGATGATCAGGTTCACCGCATCGTTGTGCACGCTCTCGGTGCGCACGTTGTACCACTTCGCATAC
>ONJE01000193.1:6110-11610 GCA_900318045.1 uncultured Eubacteriales bacterium | reverse complement strand
GAGGCCATCGGCCAGGAGAAGGGCGTCACCTTCGAAGTGAACTACGACAACGGCAACGCTGACAACTCCGTCATCCAGCAGATCATCTCCAATTTCATCGCCGACCGGGTGGATCTGATGGTGGGCGTCGCCACCCCTGTGGCCATGCAGATGCAGGGCATGACCGAGGACAACGGCATTCCTGTGGTATTCGCCGCGGTCTCCGACCCGCTGTCCGCTGAGCTGGTTGAATCGCTGGAAGCTCCCGGCGCAAACATCACCGGCACCTCGGATTACCTGGACACCTCCGCGGTGCTGAACCTGATTTTCGCCGCCAATCCTGATGCGAAGACGGTCGGCCTGTTGTACGATGTGGGCCAGGACGCCTCCACCACCCCCATCGCCGAGGCGAAGGCGTTCCTCGAAGAGAAGGGCGTCGCCTACAGGGAGTACACCGGCACCAACGTCAGCGAGGTCCAACTGGCCGCCCAGGCCGCTGTGGCTGACGGCGTAGATGCTATCTTCACACCCACCGACAACACCATCATGACCGCCGAGCTGTCCATCTACGAGACCCTGGCCGAGGCGGGCATACCTCACTACACCGGTGCGGATTCCTTCGCCCTGAACGGCGCGTTCCTGGGCTACGGCGTGGATTACGCCAACCTGGGCGTGGAGACCGCCAACATGATCGCGGCCATACTGTTGGAAGGCGCCGACCCGGCGACCACCCCGGTGAAGACCTTCGACAACGGCACCGCCACCATCAACACCGAGACCTGCGCCGCCCTGGGCCTGGACTTTGACGCCATTTCCCAGGCGTTCGGCCCTTATTGCACCAAGGTACAGGGCATCGAAACGGCGGAGAGCTTCTGATCTAATCAACGGGGAATGGGACAGCCTTGGCTTCCCATTCCCCGCCAATCCGACACGACGGGAGAAGAACGACCATGTCCTTATCGATGATACTGGGCCTGGGGCAGACGGCGCTGGAGCTGGCGCTGTTCAACGCCCTCACGGTCCTTGCGCTGTTTCTGAGCTATTCGATGCTGAACGTCTGCGACCTGTCCACCGACGGCTGCTTCACGCTGGGCGCGGCGGTGGGTGCGGTGGTGGCCATCGCGGGACACCCATGGCTGTCCATCCCTGCGGCGATGGGGGCGGGCATGCTCTCCGGCTTCGTCACCGCCACGCTTCAGACGCGCATGGGCGTCAACAGCCTGCTGGCGGGCATCATTGTGAATACCGGCCTGTACTCCGTGAACATCTGGATCATGGGCGGCTCGTCGCTGCTGAACATGAACAAGACGGACACGGTATTTACCATGCTAAAGGATGCTCTGAAGGGCACCTTCCTGGGCCAGCAGTATTCCCTGGTGATCGGCCTGGTCGCGGTAACGGCGGTAATACTGTTCCTGTCTCTTTTCCTGCGCACCCGCCTGGGGCTGGCGATCCGGGCCACGGGCGACAACCCGGACATGGTGCGCTCGTCGTCCATCAACCCGGTATTTACTACCACTGTTGGGCTTTGCATCTCCAACAGCTTCACCGCGCTCAGCGGGTGTCTGCTGGCCCAGAGCCAGAAGTCTGTGGATGTCAACATCGGCTCCGGCATGGTCACGGTGGCGCTGGCCTCGCTGCTGATCGGCGGCGTATTCATGGGTCGCAGGAGTATACCGCTCAGGGCGGTGGGCGCGGTGATTGGCGCTTTTGTGTTCCGGCTGGTCTATACCGTGGCGCTGCGCTTCAATCTGCCCGCGTTCATGCTGAAGCTGATCTCTTCCGTCATCGTGGTGATCGCCATATCGGGGCCCTACCTGAAGGGGCGGCTTCCACTGATTAAGCGGCAGCTGGCAGCGAAATTCGGAAAGGCGGGAACGGAGCGATGAGACCGAACAATGACAGCGATGAACGCACGATGCTCAAGCTGCTGAACGTCAGCAAGACCTTCCATCCCGGTACGCAGGACGCGCGGGTGGCGCTCGATGACGTGACGCTGCGGGTGCGCAATGGAGACTTCATCTCCATCATTGGCGCCAATGGTGCGGGCAAGTCCACCCTGTTCAACGCGATCTGCGGCAGCTTCTACGTGGACAAGGGCGCCGTCATACTGGATGGCGAGGACGTGACCATGCTGCCAGAGTACAAGCGCGCAAGGACCATCGGCCGCCTTTTCCAGGACCCGATGCGGGGCAGTGCCCCCGGTATGAGCATCGAGGAGAACCTGGTGCTGGCCGCGGGGCAGGGGGGCTGGCTCAGCACGGCCGGGAAAAAGGAAAAGCAGGCCTTCCGCGACCGGCTGGCACTGCTGGACATGGGGCTCGAGGACCGTATGAAGCAACCCGTCGGCCTGCTCTCCGGCGGCCAGCGCCAGGCGTTGACGCTGATGATGGCCACACTGAGCAAGCCAAAGCTGCTGCTGCTGGACGAGCACACCGCAGCCCTTGACCCCGGAACGGCCGAAAAGGTGCTGAACCTGACCACGAAGATCGTGTCGGAGAACCACCTGACCTGCCTGATGATCACCCACAACATGCAGTCGGCCCTGGAGCTTGGCAACCGCACCATGATGATGGACGCGGGCAGGATCGTGTTTGATACCACCGGAGAGGAACGGGCCTTGCTGACCGTCAACGACCTGCTGGAAAAATTCCACGAGGCCAGCGGCAGGAAGCTGGACAATGACCGGATGTTGCTGGTGTGAAAGAAATTATAGAGTACTCTTTAACCAGTTCCTTGACCTTGGGATCGACCTCCTGTTGAAACAGTGGTAACCCGGGAGCCGGCGTAAGGCTCTTTTCAAGCTTGTCCTGATGCTTCGCGATACTCGGATTATGCTGTGAACAATGATGAAATAAGAGTAGAAAAGCAGCCGTTATTCCAGCGCCAGCAACCGCACCTGATCCACACCTTCGATGCCGCTGAGCTCTTCGATCATGTCGTCGATCCCGCGGCTGAGCTGGGACAGGTCGATGGACAGCATGATGCTCGCATGCCCGTGGATGGGCAGGCTTTGGGTGATGGTGAGTATGTTGGCGTTCCAGTCGGACAGGGTTCCGATGACCTTCGACAGCATGCCGGCCCGGTGGTTCAGCTGGAGCATCAGCGAGGCCTTTCGCCCCACGGTCAGCTGGCTGGGTTCCAGGATCTTGTCCTTGTACTTGTAATAGGTGCTGCGGGAGATGCCTGCGGCATGCACGGCGTCGATCACCTGGCTGTAGACGCCGGATTGCAGCAGCCGATGTGCCTCCACCACCTTGATGAAATAGTCGGGAAGGGCGGACTTTTCCACGATCAGGTAGTCGCTCAGCATGTTCATCACAGGCCTCCATACGCTTGATGTTATCATTATAGCCCGCGGACCCTCGTCCGTCAATCCCGGACACGAAAAAAAGCAATCCAGGAGGTTTACAAAACCGTCCGGCTGTGGTATAATAGATACTGCGGATGCGTGAGTGCTTCGCGCAGCAGGGGAGGGAAGCCATTATGCCGCAGAAGGGCGTCAAGGTCGTCGCGCAGAACCGCCGCGCCCGGCATGATTACTTCGTCCTGGAGACTTGGGAGGCCGGTATCGAGCTGAAGGGCACCGAGGTCAAGTCCATTCGCCTGGGAAAGTGCAGCCTGAAGGACTGCTACGCCGCGGTGAAGAACGGCGAGATGTTCGTCTACGGCATGCACATCAGCCCCTATGAGAAGGGAAGCTACTTCAACACCGACCCGTTGCGTCCCAAGCGCCTGCTGATGCACAAGGCGGAGATCCGCAAGGCCCATCAGGGCGTGATGCAGCAGGGCCTGGCGCTGATTCCGCTGAGCGTGTACCTGAAGGACGGACGCATGAAGCTGGAATTAGCCCTGTGCAAGGGCAAGAAGCTGTACGACAAGCGCGACGACATGGCCAAGCGCGATGCCCAACGTGACATTGAGCGTACCATGCGCGCGCGGGGATAATCCATCGGAAGGAGTTACAGTTCGCCTTCCCGAATACGGGGCCGTATTTTGGTTTCGACGGGGATGCGGAGGGACAGAGAAGCGAGCGGCGGCCCTGAACCGCCTGACAACGGGAAAAACAAATTAACTGACGAAGCTAACTTCGTTCCTGTCGCCGCTTAATCGGCGATCGTCGACCCTAAGCCTCCTGCGGCGTAGGCCATCGGCGTCGTAAAAGCAGGGAACCAGCCGCCTCAAGCTTTGCGGACGGTGGGATTTTATGAAGCTACTGAAGCCGGGATCCTGTCTGTGGGAGTCCGGCGGAGGGAATGTTAATATACAGACTGCGCTCGGAGATGCTCTGGTCTTCTGGTCTTCGGACAGGGGTTCGACCCCCCTCGGCTCCATTGATTAACAACGAGGCTGTCTCAAAATGAACCTTTTCAGTCATTTTGAGGCAGCCTCGCTGTTTTGAAGACAACTATTCCTTTTTCTCGTCCTGGATGATCTGCACGGAGTTGAGCATGTAGCGCATCACCCGCTCCATGGCGGTGTAATCGTCGTAGGATGCGCAGAAGTGGAACACGTACAGCACCCGACCCACGGACTGGCCGATGACGAAGCCCTTCACCTCTGTCTCGCCGGAATAGGCGAGGTAGGTGTTGGAGTAGGCCTTCTTCCCCATGAAGGTATCCTCGGCGTTGAGCGTGCCCAGCTGGAAGGTATTGGCGTCGTACTGCTTGCGGATGACGCGCACGAAATCGGTCAGCTCGTCCGTCAACACCGTGCCCTCCGGGGAATGCACCAGACGCTTGGCGGAGATGGCAACCCTGGCGGGGAAATCGCCCGGCTCCACCTGCTCCCGATAGCAGACCGTGTAGATACCCGGCACGTTCACCCAGTTCGAGGGGTAGTTGAAGGTCATCTTCATGTCCGGGTCGTTCAGGGCGGTGTAGGACAGGGTGTTCGGGTCGATCACGCTGCCGCCGGGACGAGCCGTGGGGGCCTGGGGGACTTCACCCTCGTCGTCACCTTCGTCGTCGGCATCATCGTCCGTTTCATTGATCAGCGCGTCCATGCTGTAGTAATCCCCGTCGCCTTCGTCATCATCGTCGTCGTCATCGTCTGACGCGACGCCATCGGCGGGCATCGCGGGGGGCAGAGTGGGCATGTTGGCCAGGGCCGCGCTCTGGTCCTCCTCGCCATGGCCGCCCTCCTCGGGAACGGCGGTGATCTCCGGGTTGGCGTTCGGCGCATTCCGTGCTGTCTCAGTGCTGTCCGGCGACGCCCCTTTTTTACAGCCCGTAAGTCCCCAGGCGCAGAGCACACAGATCAGCAGCGCGCACAATAGCTTCTTCAAATCTGTCCCTCCGATCTATTTCGCCGGGGTGTCGCCATGCAGGGCGATCTGCTCGTTCAGCAGGTCGATATCGCCACAGCCGTGACTGATCATCACATCACCCGGCTGCCAGTGGGCGCGCAGGTAGGCCTCTGCGTCGTTGAAGGTGGGGGTCAGCACGGCGTCCACGCCACGCTGGCGCAGGGGCCCGATCAGCATTTCCGACCTGATGTCGCCGGGATCGACCTCCCGGGC
>ONJE01000193.1:0-6056 GCA_900318045.1 uncultured Eubacteriales bacterium | reverse complement strand
CTTGGTGCGGGAATAGGTGTGGGGCTGCCAGACTGACCACAATGTGTTGTGGGGCTGGAGCGCGGCAATCTTCAGCGCGTTTTTGATCTCGGCGGGGTTGTGGCCGTAGTCAGTGTAGCAGCGCACGCCGTCGGTAACGCTGGTCAGCTCAAATCGCCGGTGTGCGCCGATGAAGTTTGCCAGGCCTTCGGCCACTTTCGCCATGTCCAGCCCCCGGATGTGTGCGGCACAGATAACGGCCAGCGCGTCCAGCATGTTGGCCTCGCTGGGCACGTTCAGGTGGAAATCGCCCAAAGCCTGGCCCTCCAGCGTGGCAGTGAAGGCGGCGCAGCCATGCGCGTCATAGCGCAGGTTCATCGGGCGCAGCATGCACTGCTCGCCCAGGCCGTAGGTCATGGAATGACAGGCGGCGTTTTCGCATACCCGACGCGCCCTGAAATCATCGCCCCAGGCGATGCACCAGCCCGTCTCGGGCACCAGCGCCGCGAATTTCGCAAAGGCGTTCTCGATGTCGTCGATGTCCTTGTAGTAGTCCAGGTGATCCTCATCCACGTTCAGGATTACGGCGACGGAAGGCTTGAATTGCAGGAAGCTGGAGTTATACTCGCAGGCTTCGCAGATGAAGTCGTGATGGTCGCCGCCGGCCCGTGTGGAACCGCCGATGAAGTCCAGCTCGCCTCCGATGTGGATGGTGGGGTCGAGCCCGGCCTGTAAAAACACCTGGGCCATCATCGACGTGGTGGTGGTCTTGCCGTGGGTACCGCTGATGCCCACCGCGAAGGGATAGCCCTCCATCAGCTGGCCGATCAGCTCGCAGCGCTCAATCTGGGGAATGCCCAGCCGCTCCGCCTCACGGCGCTCGGGGTTGTCCGCGCCGATGGCGGCGGAGTAGATGATCACGTCCGCGCCGCGAACGTTCGCTGCGTCATGACCGATGAATACGGGAATGTCCTGTTCTTCCAGGTGCTCGGTCTTGTGGGATTTGGTGCGGTCAGAGCCTGTGACGGTACAGCCCCGCTGCTTCAGGTAGCCCGCCAGCCCCGACATCGAGCTTCCGCCGATGCCGATGAAATGGAAGCGGCCATGGGGATAATCGTATATGTTCGCGGTCATCGTTGTCCCTCCAATATATGGCGCGGCGGTGTGCCGCCCCGTGCCTCCTATTATAATTCAAAAGGAAAGCGCCTGCAAGCGAAACCACGTTTTGAGGGGTAAATGAAGGTTAAAACTTCGGGCATTTGCCGGTTTTTGCAGAAATCAGGTGAAAAGCTAACAAACCCGAATTATAATTGATATTATTAGAAAAATATTCGGAATTCGGAGGCTGGACGCATGGATAAGATCAAGCGCAACGAGCGCCTGGGCGCACTCACCAGGATACTGATGGATACACCCAACCGCATCCATACACTCAGTGAATTCTGTGAGCTGTTCGGAGCAGCGAAGTCCACCATCAGTGAGGACATCGACCTGGTCAGCGCCTCGCTGGCCCGCTTTGACCTTGGCGTGGTGGAGACGGTGGCCGGTGCGGCGGGAGGCGTGCGCTATCGCGCCATCCCCAGCTCCAAAAAGGTACGCAGTACGTTGGAACAGGTATCGATGCGGCTGGCCGAACCGGGGCGGATGCTGCCCGGCGGCTTCCTGTATACCTCGGACATTACCGCTGAGGGCAGCGTCGCCCAGCAGATGGGGGAGATCCTGGCCGCTCAATACTATGATAGCAAGCCCCACTTCGTGCTGACCATGGAGACCAAGGGCATCCCCATCGCGCTGATGACGGCCCGGATGCTGGATGTGCCACTGGTCATCGCCCGCAGGGACAGCCGCGCATACGAGGGCAGCGCTGTGAAGATCAACTACATCGCCGGGGGCAACGACCGCATCGAGACCATGGCTCTGACCCGGCGGGCGGTCAGCCCAGGCCAGCGTGCGCTGATTGTGGACGATTTCATGAAGGGCGGCGGAACCCTCCAGGGCATGGTAGACCTGATGCGGGAATTCCTGGCCGAGGTGGTGGGCGTGTGCGTGATGATCGCCACTGCCAAGCCCGAGGCGAAGCGAGTGAAGAACGTGCGCTCGCTGCTGATTTTGGAGGGCTTCGACCCGGTCACCGGTTGCGCCAACATCCATCCTTCCGACGAATTCCGGTAAATGCTCGCGGAAATAGAATTGTGACATAATTGTCATTGCCTTTGGATGGATATTCGTATATAATGCTTTGAAAGAAGGAAATAGGGAGGACATACCATGAGCAAAGTCGTTGTGGTGGACCATCCACTTGTACAGCATAAATTGACCCTGATGCGCGATAAGAACTGCGGCAACAAGGATTTCCGCCAGCTGCTGGAGGAGATCAGCATGCTGATGGGCTATGAGGTCACCCGGAATCTCCCCATGGAGGAAATCGAGATCGAAACGCCCATTCAAAAGTGCAAATCGAAGATCATCGCCGGCAAGAAGCTGGGCATCGTGCCGATTTTGCGCGCTGGTTTGGGTATGGTGAACGGCATGCTGGCGCTGGTGCCCACGGCCAAGGTGGGCCACATCGGTCTGTATCGCGACCCCGAAACCCACAAGCCCGTGGAATACTACTGCAAGCTGCCCTCTGATGTGGCCGGGCGCAGCCTGATCGTGGTTGACCCGATGCTGGCCACCGGCGGCTCCTCCGTGGCGGCCATCGACTTCATCAAGCAGCGCGGCTGCAAGTCCATCACGCTGATGTGCCTGGTGGGCAGCCCCGAGGGCGTCGAAGCGGTGCAGAAGGCCCACCCGGACGTGGATATCTACATCGCCGCCATCGACGAAAAGCTGAACGAGAACAAGTACATCGTGCCCGGCCTGGGCGACGCAGGCGATCGTCTGTACGGTACCAAGTAATACTAATCTCAACCTAAACCTATACAATCCTGCGGCGACTTTTCCGCCATACCGGCGTTGAAGTCCCTTGACTTGCCGCCAGCACGCCTGCGGGCCTTCGCCTTGGTATGACGAAAAATCCGCTCGCATGCTTGCATACATTTAGATTGAGATTAGTATAAAACCTGAAATCAAAGCAAATGACCCGCGCGCATGAGGGCGTGAACCTTCACGGTGCGCGGGCCGATTTATATAGGGCACTGTTCAGAAATGATTTGAACATACTGCTTGTCTAAATCTCCATATGCAGCGCGTCGGTCAACGATGCCCCGCATCGCCTCCCTCCTCCGCCTTGCATATGAAGATTTATCCTGCGCATAATTGTTCAACTCATTTCTTCACAGCGCCTAATGGAGGCAACCATGACGGAATACGCAAATCCCTCCGCTGAGCTGCGGGCCAGGGTCGCCCTGGAAAAGCATCGGTTTCACAACACGCACAGCCTGGGCCAGAATTTCCTGCTGTCGGAAAGCCTCCTCGAACATCTGCTGGACGAGGCGGCGCTGGCCCCGGAGGATTGCGTGCTGGAGATTGGTCCAGGCGCAGGCCTGATGACGGCACTGATGGCACGTCGGTGCAAGCGGGTATTGGCGGTGGAATTGGACAATAGCCTTGCGCCGGTGCTCAACGACGTGCTGGCGGGTATCGACAACGTCCGGATCCACTATGGCGACATCCTGAAGACCGACGTGGTGGCGCTGGCGCGGGAAGCGTTCGGCGGCGGGGCGTACCGCGTGGTGGCGAACCTGCCCTACTATATCACCGCGGACATACTCTTGAAGCTGACCACGCTGTCCGAGCCCCCGGAGAGCATCGCCATCATGGTGCAGCGGGAGGCTGCCGAGCGCATCATGTCCGCGCAGGGAAGCAAGCAGTGGTGCGCCCTGGCCGCGGAGCTACAGTATTACGGTCAGCCGAGGGTGCTGGCCGAGGTACCCGCCGAAGCCTTTGATCCGCCGCCCCACGTGACAAGCTGCTTCATCCGCATTGACAGGCACGCAACGCCCATTGTTGCCCCGAAGGACGAACAGCTGTATCGCAGGTTGATCCACGCCGCCTTCGCCATGCGGCGAAAGACCCTGGCCAACAACCTGAAGGCCGCCTTCGGCCTGGATCAGCAGCAGGCGAAGGACGTGCTTGCCGCGGCAGGCGTGGACGAGCGGGTTCGGGGGGAAGCTCTGAGCCTCGAAGAATTGTGCCGGGTGGCGGACGCGATATTTGAGATCGTCAGATAATATCGGCCGGGTATATTGCAATCTGCCCTGAAATATGTTATGATATGATTAAAGGAGGCGGGGCGCTTGGAGAGACAGGAAGGGCGTTCGGAACAGTTTCTCAGGCTGTATCGCAAACTGGAGGGCTTGTTGGAAAAGCGCTACAGCGGCAAGAAGGTGTCCTCCAGCGTGGTAATGGAGTATCTCCACGACCCGGACAGCGCCCCTTGCAGGGCTGATCTCGACATGTGCCGGGACATTCGCAACCTGTTGACCCACAATGACGATGAGGATGGACAGCCCGTCGTCGAGCCATCCGAGGGCGTTGTGGAACTGCTTGGCGATATTGTCGACTACGTACAGCGCCCACGCCTTGCCGTGGATTACGGCACGCCCGGGGAAAAAATCATGTTTGCTCACCCCAACGATTTAGCGCTGGATGTGATGCGCCACATGATGCGCATGGGCTATTCCCATGTGCCTGTGCGGGACAAGACGGGCCTTGTGGGCGTTTTCAGCGCAGGCGCCCTTATGAGCTATGTGGGAGACAGGGGCTTTGAAGCGTTGAAGGACGATTTGCGCATTGGCGATTTGAAAAAAGAATTGAGCGTGGACAACGAGCACACCGACAAATACCTGTTTTTCGACTCCAAGACGACGCTCACCACAGTGCGCATGGCCTTTGAAAAGCCCCAGGAGCGCAATCGACGTCTTGCAGTGGCGTTCATCACTGAGGACGGCGGTCAGCATTCCCAGGTGCTGGCGATGCTCACGCCCTGGGACGCGCTGAAGGATAAAAATTAGGGGGAAACCCATATGGAGCAAAAAACACCGGCGGTGGCCAAGGTCAAGATCGAAGTGCGGCCCATGAACGTCGGCATCAATTACGCCATGGAGGAGCTTCGCCGGGAGTATGCCCAGATCAAGGGCATCTACGAGGCCGCGATCCGCGAGATCAACGCCCGCCTGCAGACCCTGGACAGTGAATTCTCCTTCAAATATATGCACAATCCGATCCACCACATGGAGAGCCGGGTCAAGACCCTGGGCAGCATCGTTCGAAAGCTGCACAGCCTTGGCTATCCCATTTCCATATCGTGCGCGAAGAAGACGTTGCACGACATCGCCGGGGTGCGGGTGGTGTGCCGGTATGTGGACGACATCTACCGCATCGCCGACCTGCTGCTGGCCCAGGACGACATCTCGCTGATCCTCGAAAAGAACTACATCAAGAACCCGAAGCCCAACGGCTACCGCAGTCTGCACATCGTGGTGGATGTGCCGGTTTACGTGTCCCAGGGCAAGCTGTTCATTCCCGTAGAGATACAGATCCGCACCGTCGCCATGGACTTTTGGGCGACACTGGAGCACGGCATCCGCTACAAGGCGCCCGCCGAGGTGCCTCCGTCCATTGTGGACGAGCTGCGGGCCTGCGCCGACGTGATCACCGAGACCGACTACAAGATGCAGGAGATCTTCAAGGCCCTGCAAAAGGTGAACGACATGGCCGACGAAACCCCCGAGAGCATCATGGAGGCCGAGAGAGACGGGAAGGGACGGAGAATTGAGCAGGGATTAGGGAATAGGGATTAGGAAAAGCAGGGAGCCCCAAGCCTGCCCCACCGGAGAAGGCTTTGAGTTGACGCATCATACGTAATAAAATCGGGTGCGAGTTGAACTCGCACCCGATGCTCTTTTGGGATTATCCGCTTACAGCTGCGGGCCGGCGGCGACCAGGGCCTTGCCTGCCTCGTTGCTCTCGTACTTGACGAAGTTCTTGATGAAGCGGCCGGCCAGGTCCTTGGCCTTGGCGTCCCACTCGGAGGCATCCTTGTAGGTATCGCGGGGATCCAGGATACCGGTGTCAACGCCTTCCAGCTCGGTGGGCACTTCGAAGTTGAAGTAGGGGATCTTCTTGGTGGGCGC
>ONJE01000409.1 GCA_900318045.1 uncultured Eubacteriales bacterium | reverse complement strand
CGCTGCCGTCGTAGGGAAACTGGCAAGCACATCCGTGGTCTGCGCATGTACCGCGAACAGCGCGATGCCGATGTCGTGCATCAGCCTGTCCACGGGATAGTTGTCCAGCACGTCGTCCGGGGTGAACTGGTGGTTGAACAGCAGGCAGAACCAGCGGATCATGACGTCCAGCGCGTCAGGAATGGTAAGGCCGTCAGGATTATCTACGGTCTCGCCCTTCACAGCGGCCTCGGAGATTTCACTGATTCGGGTGTACATCTTCGCGGCAGGCTCGATCTCACGAAGGGCACGGCCCGTGATGTAATCCACGGTATAGGTCTTGTCGCCCAGCTTACAGGTAATCATAAGCACTCATCCTCCTAAAAGTGTGCTGCCGCAAGCCAAAGCCTGCGGCAGCGTTGTCAGGGATCATGGGACTCAGGGCTCGGGCGTGAAGGTCGGCGCGTACACCGACTGCAGAAAAGTCGCGGCCTTCTCAGCAGTGAAGCCGTTCTCGCCCTCATCGGCAACCGCCTGGTACTGGCCGTCGTGCGAGCGCTTGATGGCCGTCCACTCGATTTCGCCGGTCTGCCGGGTCACCTTGGTGCCCTCCTTGGTGGCGTAATTCTCGGTCAGCGGCGTGGCGCGAACCTTGTACAGCCACACATAGCGGTACTTGTGATTGGACTTCTCGGACATGAAGCCCACCGCGTAGTAGGGTGGCGTGTCAGTGGCGCTGCGGATGAGCACGCCATTGTCGTCGATCTTGTTGCCGAAGACCTTCTCCTGGATGGTCAGCGGGATGTCTGCCATCTTCGTCTTGAAAGTCAGCTCGGGGTCGGGATACAGGACATCGAACTCGATGTCGTCGGCGTACTGAACGTCCGGGTCGGCGTTCTGGGGCTCCACAGAAGCCTCAATCGCACCGGCCACCAGCTGCAGGTCGCCATAGGTCAGGGTCTCTTCGGTGTCGGTGACCAGCTCTGCGATCACCATGTTCTTCAGGCCGACCGTGCTGGACACAGTCGGGGAAGCAGCGGGATTAGCCATAATGCTCTCCTCCTTATTCAGGGTCGTTTGGATATTTCATCTTCCAGCACACGGCGAATCTCGCCGTATGCGTCCTCCGCCCTGGCATCGAATGCAGGGCGCACGAATGGGTGTGGCGGAGCGGGCCCCGGCCCTCCGTGGCCGTACTCCACCGGGTTGCTGTAGTAGGCGCTCTTCTCCTTGACATGAACGCCTATGGTCACCTGCTTGCCGCCTCCGCCTCGGGCCTTCACCTTGGAGGTGTGAATGGAGCCATGGAGAGCGCCGGTGATGATCTTCGGGTCGCTGGAGGCATTGGCCAGCATCTGCTGCTCCACCGGGACGGCACCGGCCTGAAGGGCCCGGTCTACACCGGGGCCGTTGTCCAGGTCAGCCGCCATGCCCGCCAGATCAGCGATGAGCTCAGAAAAGCCCGTCAGTTCAACTGCCATAGTCCACCTCCTCAAACCACACCCACGTCCACTGCACCGTGTAGGTCTTGGTGGGCGGGTCGTAGGCCGGGTGATTGTAACCCTTGTCCGATTCCTCCAGCATGCCGAAGCCATAGCTGAACATCGCCTGACGGATGGTCTCCGCCATGGCCGTCGGGTCGAAGTCGCTCCACAGGTTCAGATACACATAGGTACGCAGGGCACGAACATGATCATCGTAATGCTCCGCCTCCGTGGTGGTGGAAGAGTACACGACGTACTGGGGCGGCGGATTCTGGTTTTCCGTGGTAGCCCGCCAGATGCCCGCCATGACCGGGATGCCGATATTGGCGAGGGCTTCCTGTACCTGTTTCATCCGCTCACGCCCTTTGCGATGCTCGCCTTCAGGCCGAGGTAATTGTGGGAAAAGCCGTACACGCCCAGCGTGGAAATGTCCCACTTCTCATCCTCGAACCGCACCCACATGCCGGGCTTCACATCGGAGCGCCAGCGGATCGTGAAGTTCACCACGGCCTCAGTGTTCATGACATCGGCGGAGCGGTAATGCTGGTTACCGGCATCCGTGGCGGAAGCCCACACCCGGCAGAGCACCACGTCCCTGGGCTCCGGGTAGCCGTTGGCATTTATCTCGTTGACGGTGTAGCCAATCTCGATCATGTGCTTCAGATCCCCAGGATGGGGGTTGCCTTCAAAGTTTTTGTATCCTCGCAAGGCATCTCACCTCCATCAGAACATCTTCTCCGGGTCTCGGTAGGGGTACAGCAGGCTGTCGAAGGCCATGCGCGTGGCCTTGTAGGTGGTCATGTCGGGAATGTCCCGGTTCTCGTAATAGAAGCTGGTCATGAGAATGACGGCCCGATTCTCGTAGTAGAAGCTGGTCATGAGGATGACGGCCAGTCGGACGGGTTGCGGGACTTCGGGCACATTGCCTTCCTCGTCAGGCTCGGGTTCAAACGACACCCGGCAGTAGTCCTCCGCAGCCGTCTGCGCCTGGGCGATCAGCCCGGCAATGTATTCATCCTCTTCGTTGTGCTGGATGCGCAGATGGGTTTTCACCTCATCGACGGTGACGATCATTATCCATCACCGCCCCCGTCAGCTGGCGCGGGAGCCATGAGACCGGCAGTGCGCAGCGCCGCCAGCAGATTGTTGTAATCCTGCCTCAGCGCGGTCACGGTGGATGCCTCGCTGTCAGGCAGCGCAGGAAGCTGTGCCACACCGCCGCCTTCGGGCAGGTCAGGCAGATCAAACAAGCCATCCGCGCCTTCTACGGTCGCGCCGGGTAGGAAGGTAAGTTTCCCGCCGATGACGAGCTCGCTGCCGCCATGAGCAAAGTAGTTCCTTGTATTGTGAGCATCAGTCATAACAAACACCTCCATTGGAAGCGAGAGCTGCCATTAAGCAGTCAGCTCCCACAAGAGAACAATCAAGCGCCCTTGACGGCCAGGCACTTCATGGCCTCGGGCAGCACCAGGCGGCCATCCACGCGCTGAGTGGCGCGGAAGCCGACCTGACCGGTGACGGCGAACAGCTCGTTCAGGCGCTGGAAGGAACGGCCCTGACGGTCGGCGATCCAGTAGGACTTGAAGTCGCCGAACAGGATGACCTTCTTGCCCGCAGCCACCTCGGGCATGTAGGGAGAGGTCACGATGCGGTAGTTCAGCAGCATGTCGGGCTGGCCTTCCTTCAGGCCCGGCTGCCACAGATACTGGCCCTCGATGCTCTTGAGCTTCCGGATAGCCTTGATCGTGCTGTCGTTCATCAGGAAGGTAGCCTTCTTGCGGTACACGCTCTTGATGGAATGCACCAGATCGATG
>ONJE01000428.1 GCA_900318045.1 uncultured Eubacteriales bacterium | reverse complement strand
ACCTACCCGCGGTATCGACGTCGGCGCGAAATACGAGATCTACTGCATCATCAACGACCTGGCTGCGGCAGGCAAGTGCGTCGTCCTGATCTCCTCCGAGCTTCCGGAAGTCCTCGGCATGAGCGACCGCATCTATATCATGAACGAAGCGAAGATCATCGGCGAAATGAAAGCGTCTGAGGCGACGCAGGAAAGCATCATGACAGCGATCCTCAGATCGGGAAGGGGTGCGTAACAGTGAGCGAGAAAGAGATCCGGCCCCAGACGATGGCGGCGGGCGGCCCGGGAAACGGTTCCTCCGGGAATCAGCTTTCTTCCTGGCAGCAATTCATCGAACTGATGCAGCGGCTGAAGGTCAGGGAATTCCTCCAAAAATACACCATGATCATCGCGCTGTTCGCGGTCATCATTGCTTTCGGCATCATGTCGGACTGGAAAATCCTTTCCAACGAGGAAATCACCAACCTGATCGGTGAAAACGCGTACGTGTTCGTGCTGGCCACCGGCATGCTGCTGTGCATCCTGACCGGCGGCAACATCGACCTGTCCGTCGGCTCCGTGGTCTGCTTCACCGGCGGCATCGGCTGCATCATGATGACGGCCGGCGCCAATATGTGGCTGGCGGTAGCGGTCATGCTGGTCACCGGCCTGGCCATCGGCGTTTTCCAGGGCTTCTGGATCGCCAAGATCCGGGTGCCCGCGTTTATCGCCACCCTGGCGGGCATGTACGCCTTCCGCGGCATCGCCAGCGCCATTCTGGGCGGCCACCGCGGCTCCGCGGACTTCAGCGATTTCCTGCAGGTCTTCGGCGTCACGAAAACCAGCTATATCCCGGACTTCATGAAAAACCTGCTGCCGAATGTCGAGGCGGCGATGATCAACAAGGAAAGCATCTGGATGCACTTCCTGCCGGGCACCAACGCGAACGGCCTCAAGACCTTCAATGTGACCTGCATGTGCATCGGCATCGTGGTGGCGCTGGTATTCATCGTGCTCAAGGTACGCAAGATCCTGGTGCAGAAGAAGATGAACATCAGCCAGTCCATCCCGGCCCAGGTCATCACCACCGTCCTGATCTCCCTGCTGGTCCTGTGGGTCTGCTTTGACATGAGCTACTACCGCGGCTTCCCGATGGTGCTGGTATGGGTCGCGCTGGTGCTGGGCATTTACGCCTACATCACCAACAAGACCGCCATCGGCCGCCACCTGTACGCCGTGGGCGGCAATGAAAAGGCCACGGCCCTCTCCGGCGTCAAGACCCGCAACGTCTACTGGTTCGCCTACGCCAACATCGGCCTGCTGGCCGGCCTGGCGGGCATCCTGGCCGCCGGCTATTCCAAGGGCATCGACCCGGCAAACGCCGGCGACGGCTACGAGATGGACGCCATCGCCGCCTGCTTTATCGGCGGCGCGTCGGCCTACGGCGGCACCGGCAAGGTATCCGGCATGATCATCGGCGCCATCCTGATGGGCATCATCAACAAGGGCATGATGCTGATCAACGTGGAAGCCAACTACCAGAGAGTCGTCAAGGGCCTCGTGCTGCTGATCGCCGTGCTGTTCGACGTCCTGTCCAAGCGGCAGAAGCGGTAACGCAGGAAGGAGGACGAAACGATGAAAAACCTTTCGCTGACGACCGTTCTGAAAAAGAACGCCATGCTGATTGTCCTGGTTCTTGTGTACGTGCTGTTCCTGTTCCTGACTCACGGCGCCATATTCAGCCCGGCCAACTTCTCTGAGCTGATCAACCAGAACACCTACGTGTATATCCTGGGCACCGGCATGCTGATGTGCATGCTGACCGGCGGCAACATCGACCTGAGCTGCGGCGCGGTCGTATGTCTGCTGGGCGCCATCGGCGGCGTGTTCATGTCCCAGCAGGCGATGGCCATGGGCGCGGGCTCCTCGATCCTGCTGATGCTGCTGATCGGCATCGGGTACGGCATGGTGCTCGGCTTCCTGATCGCCTATGTGCGCATTCCCCCGTGGATCGCCACGCTGACGGGCTTCCTGGCCTTCCGCGGCCTGGGCACCCAGATCCTCAACGTGGCCAGCCCCGAAACGAAGTCCCTGACCAACTTCCCGGACACTTTCAAAAACATCTTCTACGGCCGCGTGTTCCCGACCAAGGAAGGCGTGTTCAACTGGCCCTGCTTCATCTTCGGCCTGCTGGCAGCCGCCCTGGTGGTGCTGGTGGTCTTCATGACCCGCAGGAACCGCCTGGCGAAGGGCTATGAGGCGGATTCCAT
>ONJE01000432.1 GCA_900318045.1 uncultured Eubacteriales bacterium | reverse complement strand
TTATTATATACTTTTGATTACTTTTGAAAACAGCAGGTATGTCGGTATATACTGGCGAGAAAAAGGAGGTTATTTATGCAGATCGTTTATGATTTAGGCAATGGCATGCGGATGGTGGATCTTTCCAAGCTGCCCGGTTACGACGAGGTGGTCGCGCCCTTCTATGACAGCGCGCTGACCTCGTCCAGATACAACGGCGGCGTGTACGCGCTGCCGGAGACCCAGGAGTTCTCCGTGCTCTTCTACCGCAAGGACGTCCTGGACGAGCTGGGGCTGCCCGTGCCGAATTCCTGGGACGAGCTGATCGCCCTGCTGCCCACCATCCAGGGCAACAACATGTCCGTGGGCGTGCCCTACCCGGACATCACCACCGTGGACATGTCCATCCTGAACTCCATGATCTACCAGCAGGGCGGGCAGATCTACGACGAGCGCGGCGTCAAAACCATGATCGACAACGAAAACGGCGTGGCTGCCTTCAAGCAGTACACCTCCCTGTACAACGACTACGGCCTGCCCGTCGTATACGACTTCGTGAGCCGCTTCCGTTCCGGCGAGATGCCCCTCGGCGTGGCTTCCTACAGCGTATACAACACTCTGGCGCTATCCGCGTCCGAGATTCGCGGCCTTTGGGACTTCGCCCTGTTCCCCGGCACGCTGCGCGAGGACGGCACCTTTGACCGTTCGGTGCACTCCGCCGGCCTGTGCTGCATGCTGATCAAGCCGGAAAACAAGTACGCTCCGGAAAAGGCCGCCCAGGTCAAGGCAAAGGCCTGGGAGTTCATGAAGTGGTGGGTCAGCGCCGAATCCCAGGTGCGCTTCGGCCGCGAGATCGAGGCCGTGCTGGGATCCTCCGACCGCTATACCACCGCGAACCGCGACGCCCTCAGGCAGCTGGCCTGGAACAGCAGGCAGCGCGGCGTCCTGGAAGAGCAGATGGCTTCCACCGTCGGCTTCCGGGAGATCGCGGGCGGTTATTCCACCACCCGCCATATGACCAACGCCATCCGCCGCGTCATCAACGAAAAGACCGACGCCCGCGAGACGCTGCTCACCTATTCCAAGACCATCAACGACGAGATACGCATCAAACGGCAGGAATTCAATTTGCCGCTGGAATAACAGACCATGAGAAAGGAGGGAAACCTGATGCAGTCAACTTTCGGAAAGTATATGCACCTGAAAAGGGAGCGCATCGCCTACGGCTGGCAGAAAGTCAAACGGATGAAGGTCTGCTACCTCTTCCTGGCGCCTTACGCCATCCTGTTCTTCACGTTCTTCATCCTGCCCATCGCCACGTCCATCTGTTACAGCTTCACCTACTACAATATTCTGGAGCCGCCGAAGTTCATCGGTTTCCAGAACTACATCAACCTGATCCTGCAGGACGAGGTTTTCCTGACCGCCGTGCGCAACACCTTCGTCATCGCGATCATCACCGGTCCTCTGGGATATATCATGTCCTTTCTTTTCGCATGGTTCATCAATGAGCTGCCGCACTGGCTGCGCACCATCGCCGTGGTGGTGTTCTACGCGCCTTCCATCGCCGGCAACGTCTACCTGATCTGGACCACCATCTTCTCGTCCGACTCCTACGGCCTGATGAACGGTTTCCTGCTCCAGATGGGCGTCATCTTCGCTTTCTATCGTGAGGGGATGACCATGATGGTGGTGGCCTACTCGGCATTCAATATCCTGTGGCTGGGTGCCTGGCAGATATTTGCCAAACGGATTATCGGGGTGAGCACGATGGACTTCCTGAAGGATGTAGTGCCGTTTATGCTGTGCGCAGCAGTGGTGATGGGCGTCTGTCATCTGGCTACGCTGAGCATCACGAACAACTGGTTGCTGCTGGGCGTCAGACTGCTATTGGCTGGTCTGCTCTATTATGGCGTGATGCGTCTGCTGAACGTGGTCATCCTGCGCGAATGCATACAATTTGTGAAAAGTAAAAAAGTAAAAAAATAGAGAGATGGAGATATCTGTCATCATACCCGTCTATAACAAGGCCGAATACCTGGATAAATGTTTTGTGAGCATTTTTTCGCAGGCGTTCGATAGTTTCGAGGTGATTGTCGTGGAGGATGGCAGCACAGACGGCTCTGGCGATATCTGCGACAAATGGGCTGAACTGGAACCGCGACTGAAGGCTTTCCACAAGGAGAACGGAGGGGTGACGGCAGCGCGTCGCTACGGATTGGAGCATGCTGAGGG
>ONJE01000410.1 GCA_900318045.1 uncultured Eubacteriales bacterium | reverse complement strand
CTGGCCGAATTTGCCCCCGCAAATCGTTTGCCCCGGCCACAAGGCAGTTATCAATTCCTCTGCACCCAGCTTTTGGACGGACAAAGGTGTGTTGAGCACGCCGCCCTTTTCAGCCGGAATGCCGACAATCACCCAATCCGCCCCATAGGCGCAGGCCTCCAAGCTGCTGCACTGCAAAACGCGCTGCGGCAGCGCCGCCTTTTCCAGCGCATAGCAGCGCACCGTATGTCCGTCTCCGCTCAGGAGCGCTGCCAGCCACCCGGCCCGCGCGTCGCCCCCGATCACCGCGAATTTCAAAGGCACCACCTCCGCCCTATCCTATTCCACTTGTATGGGCAATGTGATACTATCCCAGGCTATAGGGGCTGTCCTCGCGGCAAGACTTTCGGCAAAATCAACAATTGGAGCCGGTTATTTTTATCTTGTTTACTAGTAGACAAGTTTTCAAATCTCTTCTATAATAAAGGTGAATTCGGGGCGGGGCCGACTCCCCGCAAATATAAAGGAGGCTATTTACATGAAAAAGATCCTTGCACTGGTTCTCGTAACGTGCCTGCTGCTTGCGCTGAACGTGAGCGCGTTCGCCGCGGACAAGACCTATGAACTCAAGCTCTCCACCACCCAGACCGATACCTCCATGATCTACGCCGGCATGAAGGCTGCCGCCGACAAGATCCTCGCCGACACCGACGGCCACGTCGTTGTCACCATCTACCCCTCCGGCCAGCTCGGCGTTGAGGAAGACATGATCGACCAGGCCCTGCAGGGCATGGGCATCGCCGTCCTGACCGACGCCGGCCGTATGTCCAGCTACGTCAACGACATGGGCATCCTGAACATGGCCTACTTCGTCGACAACTATGAAGACGGCGTCAAGGTCATGGGCACCGACACCTTCAAGGCATGGGACGAGGAACTGCACAAGCAGGGCCTGCACCCCCTGTGCTACAACTACTTCGACGGCTCCCGCTCCTTCATGGGCCACAAGGCCTTCAACACCCCCGCCGATCTGAAGGGCGTTGTCATCCGCACCCCGGGCGCTGCCCCCTACTCCAAGAGCATTGAAGCCCTCGGCGCCACCCCCTACAACATTGCCTGGGGCGAAGTCTACAACGGAATCCAGACCAAGGCCATTGACGGCTGCGAAGTCCAGAACACCTCCGCCGTCTCCTCCAAGATGTACGAGGTCTGCGAAGTTGCTTCCATGACCGAGCACATCAACCTCTTCAACTTCGTTGTCTGCGGCCAGGCCTGGTTTGACAAGCTGCCCGCCGAGTATCAGGAAATCGTGGAGAAGGACTTCCAGGAGTGCGCCTATCAGAGCGCCCAGGAGGTTATTGCCGCCCAGGCTGACCTGATCCAGACTCTGAAGGATAACGGCATGGAGATCGTCGAAGTCGACAAGGAAGTCTTCAAGGATGCCGCCAAGAGCGCTTATGAGGCACTCGGCTGGACCGAACTGCGCGAGCAGCTCTACAAGGAAGCCGGACTCCAGTAAGCTGACATCCCGATTTAATCCGTAATATGCCAATGGCGCAGGGCGCATAGCGTCCTGCGCCTCTCTTAACCGTTTATTGAAGGAAGCAGACTATGAAAAAAATCTATCAGAAATTCTGCCGCTTTGAGGAACAGCTTGCGCTGGTGCTTCTGGCAGGACTGACGCTGTTGGTCTTCATCTCCGCGCTGATGCGCACCTTCAAGCACCCGCTCAACTGGGCGCAGGATGTGGCGCTGGTGGCTTTCGCGTGGCTTATTTTCATCGGCGGCGATGTGGCCGTGCGCGGCACGGGCCTCATAGGCGTTGATCTGCTGGTCAACAAGTTCCCCAAATCTGTCCAGAAGTGGCTGGATGTGTTCTACAAAATCCTCATCATCGCCTTCCTGTGTGTCCTCGTTTTCTACGGAAGCCGGATGGTGAGTCAGGGCTGGAGCCGTCAGATCACCGCACTCGGCATCAGCTACGGCTGGGTTACGATGGCGGTACCTGTGGGCTCGTTCCTGATGATCATCTCCACTGTTATCAGTCTCATCAAGCGCATCAAGACCCCGGCTGACGAGGCTGTCAGCAATGAGAAAGCGAGGGACATCGGATAATGTATATTGCAATTGTCGTCTTTCTTGTCCTGCTGCTGACAGGCATGCCCGTGGCATTCTCCATCGGCCTGTCGGGCTTCACCTTCTTCATGGTGCGCGATCTGCCCATGACGGTGCTGGTGCAGAAATCCATCTCCACCTCCCAGAGCTTTACAATGCTCGCCATCCCGCTCTTCATCCTGGCGGGCAACCTCATGAACTCCTGCGGCATCACCAAGCGCCTTTTGAAGTTCTGCAACGCCTGCACCGGCCACATGTACGGCAACATCGG
>ONJE01000411.1 GCA_900318045.1 uncultured Eubacteriales bacterium | reverse complement strand
GGCGGCCACGCCCCCCGCGTACAGCACCTTCAGCACCGAAACCACGCTCTCCTTGGCCATGAAGCCGGAGATCAGCGCGGTGGCCACCCGCCAGTCCCCCAGGCCCAGGGGCTTCAACACCGGCGCGACCCACCCGGCCACGGTGGCCAGTATGCTCGCCTCGGAATTCTCCTCGGCCAGCAGGTTGAACCGCAAATCGAAGCTCTTCAGCACCCACACCACGATGGTGGCGATCAGTATCACCGAGAAAGCCCGCTGCAAAAAGTCCTTCGCCTTCTCCCACAGCAGCAGCGCCACGTTCCGGGGGCTGGGCAGGCGGTAGTTGGGCAGCTCCATCACGAAGGGCACCGCCTCGCCCTTGAACAGCGTGTTCTTGAGGGCCAGCGCCACCAGTATGCTCATCACGATGCCCAGCACGTACAGCTCCACCATCACAAACCCGCCCTGCCCGGGGAAGAACGCCTGCACGAAGAAGGCGTATATGGGCAGCTTGGCGGTGCAGCTCATGAACGGGGTCAGCAGTATGGTCATCTTGCGGTCCCGCTCGCTGGGCAGCGTGCGGGTGGACATCACCGCGGGCACCGTGCAGCCGAAGCCGATCAGCATCGGCACGATGCTCCGCCCTGAAAGCCCGATCCTGCGCAGCAGCTTGTCCATGAAGAAGGCCACCCGGGCGATGTAGCCGCTGTCCTCCAGGATCGACAGGAAGAAGAACAGCGTCACGATGATCGGCAGGAAACTCAGCACGGTGCCCACGCCCTCGAATATGCCGCCGACGATCAGCCCGTGCAGCGTCTGGTTCACGCCCCCGGCGGTCAGGGCGGCGTCCACCGCTTCGGTCAGCGCCCCCACGCCTGTCTCCACCAGCCCCTGCAGCCAGGCCCCGATCACGTTGAAGGTCAGGAAGAACACCAGCCCCATGATGAGTATGAACATCGGTATGGCGGTGTACTTGCCCGTCAGTATGCGGTCGATGCGCTGGCTGCGCTCGTGCTCGCGGCTCACCTTCGGCTTGGTGACGCACTCGTCGCACACCCGCTGGATGAAGGCGAAGCGCATGTCGGCGATGGCCGCGCTGCGGTCCAGGCCGCGCTCCTTCTCCATCTGCAACACGATGTGCTCCAGCGTCTCACGCTCGTTCCCGTCCAGCTTCAATTGGTCCAGCATCAGCCTGTCGCCCTCGATCAGCTTTGATGCGGCGAAGCGGGTGGGAATACCGGCGGCCCGGGCGTGGTCCTCGATCAGGTGGCCCACCGCGTGCAGGCAGCGGTGCACCGCGCCGCCGTTGTCCTCGGGGCCGCAGAAGTCCTGGCGAATCGGCTTTTCCTGGTAGTGGGCGACGTGGATGGCGTGCTGCACCAGCTCGTCCACGCCCTGGTTCTTCGCCGCCGAGATGGGCACCACCGGCGTGCCCAGGGCGGCCTCCATGCCGTTGATGTCGATGGAGCCGCCATTGCCGGTCATCTCGTCCATCATGTTCAGGGCCACCACCATGGGCACATTCATCTCCAACAGCTGCATGGTCAGGTACAGGTTGCGCTCGATGTTGGTCGCGTCCACGATGTTGATGATGGCCTTCGGCTTTTCCCGCAGCACGAAGTCCCGGGACACCAGCTCCTCGCTGGAGTAGGGCGACATGGAGTAGATGCCCGGCAGGTCGGTCACCCGGGTGTTGTCGTGGCCCCGGATGACGCCGTCCTTGCGGTCCACCGTCACGCCGGGGAAGTTGCCCACGTGCTGGTTGGAGCCTGTCAGCTGGTTGAAAAGCGTCGTCTTGCCGCTGTTCTGGTTGCCCACCAGCGCGAAGGTCAAAAGCGTGCCCTCCGGCAGCGGGTCGCCGCTGCCCTTGGGGTGGTACTTGCCGTCCTCGCCCAGGCCCAGGTGGGGCGACTCCCGCCGCTTGGCGGGCTTCTCGCCCAGCTGCTGTACCGGGTGGTGGATGGGCTCCACGGTGATGTGGTCCGCGTCCGCCAGCCGCATCGTCAGCTCGTAGCCGTGGATGCGCACCTCCATCGGGTCCCCCAGCGGGGCCAGCCGCACGACCTCCACCTCCGCGCCGGGAATCACCCCCATGTCCAGGAAGTGCTGGCGCAGCGCGCCCTCCCCCCGAACCGATTCGATCCGGGCATACTGACCGATCTGTAAATCCCGCAATGTCATAGATGTCACTCTTTCGCGTTGATGGGGGAATTCAGATCTGTCGCGGAGCGACAAATCTGAATTGAGGGATTAGGGATTAGGGATTAGGGATTAGGGATTAGGGATTAGGGATTAGGGATTAGGGGTTAGGGGTTAGGGATTGGCGGCCGACGCAATCCAAGCCTTCCCCTGAATCGCTCCCTGCGGTCGCTAGGGAAGGCT
>ONJE01000426.1 GCA_900318045.1 uncultured Eubacteriales bacterium | reverse complement strand
CTTGACTTAGCCCCACTAAGCCTGCGGAAAATCGCCTTGAAATGCAGGCAAATCCACTCGAAATTGCATCTCCCTGCATTTTGAAACACACTCTAGTATGAATACTATCGAAAGGGGCCGCGGGGTCGCGGCGCTGTTTATGGGCGAAAACAACACCTTGAATCATGAAATACAGACTGAAGTCTGCAACGATATGACCGTCGAAAACGGCTTTGACGCGCTGGCGCTGTCACCGGAGCTGCGCAAGGCTGTAGAGGCCATGGGCTATACCGAGCCCACCGACATCCAGCGCCAGGCCATTCCCCTGCTGCGCAGCGGCGCGGACATCATTGGCCGCTCCCAGACCGGTACCGGCAAGACCATGGCATTCGCCATCCCCGCCGTGGAGATGATCGACCGTGAAGAAGCCGAACCCACTGTGCAGGTGCTGATCCTCTGCCCCACCCGGGAGTTGGCCCAGCAGGGCTGTGAGGAGATCAAGAAGCTGCTGCGGTTCACGCTGAACGTGTGGCCGGTGGATGTCTACGGCGGCGCGGCGATGGATCGGCAGATCTACCGGCTCCGGCGCTGCAACCTGGTCATCGGCACCCCGGGGCGCGTGATGGACCACATGCGCAGGGGTACGCTTTCCCTGTCCAATGTGAAGCTGGTTGTGCTGGACGAGGCCGACGAAATGCTGAGCATGGGCTTCCGGGAGGACATCGAGACCATCCTGAAGGATGTGCCTGAGGCGCACCAGACGGTGCTCTTCTCCGCCACCATGCCCGACGCCATCATGGAGCTGACCAGCCAGTTCATGCGCGACCCCCAGCTGGTGGAGATCAACGCCACCCAGGTGACGCTGGACGCCATTGCCCAGCAGTACATGGAGGTGCCCATGGGCCGCAAGCTGGACGCGCTGAACCTGCTGCTGCGCAGCCGGGAGCCCGTGCGCACGATGATTTTCTGCAATACCAAGCTGATGGTGGACGAGGTCTCGTCCTACCTGAACAAGAACGGGTTCACCTGCGAGGGCATCCACGGCGACATGAACCAGTCCCAGCGCACCCGGGTCATGGAGGGTTTCAAGTCGGCCCGGATCCCGATTCTTGTGGCGACGGATGTGGCCGCCCGGGGCATCGACGTAAACGACATCGACTATGTCATCAACTACGACCTGCCCCAGAACAGCGAAATCTACGTCCACCGCATCGGCCGCACCGGTCGCGCCGGCAAGGAGGGCACCGCTATCACCCTGTGCAGCGGTCGGCGGCAGTTCTTTGGCATACGCGACATCGGTCGGTTTACAAAATCGACAATCGTGGAAATCCCGATACCGACCGTCGCCTCCATACGCGAGCGCCAGGACGAAAAAAGTCTCGAGCGCGTGCGCGATGCCCTGACGGAGGACATTCCCATGGCTTTCAAGACCATGGTCGGCAAGCTGATGAGCGAGGGCCACGAGCCGGCCCTGATCGCCTCCGCCGCCATGCAGCTGTGCTTCCAGCGGGACGACGCCGGATTGGTGGATATCGAATTCGACCGCAAAACCGAGGGCGGTCAGCTGTACCGGAAGCTGTTCCTGTCCATCGGGCGCAGGCAGAAGGTCGCCCCAAACCATATCGTCAGTGCCATCGCGGGGCGGGCGAATGTGCGGGGCAGCGAGATCGGCAAGATAGAGATCTATGACGAGCGCACTGTGGCAGGCGTGCCCGCAGAGCGCGCCGAAGCCATTGAACGGGCTATGCAGGGCGCTACGATCTGCGGCTATCCTGTGCGCGCCCGTCTGAGCAGTGAAAGGCCCGCCGCACGACCCGCGACAACCGGCCAGCGCTTTGATCGGCGCCAGGACAAGCCGTTTACCCGCCGGGATCGATTTGATAACGCGCGCAATGACCATCTTCATGCACCTTCCTCAACGGAAGCACCCCGGAGCAGGGGCAAGGTGAAGCTGTCCGCCGACGCCCGGGCGCGGCTTTTGGACACCACCGATCTCAGTCGGTTCGAAGTCAACCATCGACAGTACGAAGACCGGACCCGGCGTCAGGATAACCGCCGTCATGACCGAAGCGACCGCAGGGGCAACCGCAAAGACGCCAACCGGGGATCGAAGCGCCGGGACCGGTATTAAAAAACCAGCGGTCACAGTTCAGTGGCATGCAAATTCTGATTTATCGAGGCGTTGCCGGAATTGTCAAGGGTAGATCAAAGGGAACAGGCAACAGGGAACAGGAAACAGGAAAAGCCGCGCACGGAGCGGTACAGCCAAGCCAAAG
>ONJE01000453.1:1998-3270 GCA_900318045.1 uncultured Eubacteriales bacterium | reverse complement strand
CCGACCAAGGCGTCATCGGGCAGGCAATCGTCGTCGGTGTTGCCCTTGCTGACCACGTTCACGATCACGCAGCAATTGTGGCTGGCGTCGATGTACCCGGCCACGGCGCGGCTGTAGCGGCTGGCGTCGCCTTCGGCGGCCTCCGCGTCCGTCTTCGCGTCGCCTTCGGCGGTCTGGGCGTCCGACTTCGCTTCGCCCTCGCCGGGGGCATCCTGCTGGGTGTAGTCGGTGGCATAGCTGTAGTAGCGCACGTCCTGCCCGGCCAGCTGGCCGGTCTGGATCTCGCCTGCGGTGCTGATGCCGATGCTCTGCACTGTGGCGAGGCTGTATTTCGCCATCGCCTCGGCGCTGCCGTGGCCGCAGGTAACGGTGACGGTGACGTCGCCGCCCTCGCCCGCGGGGGTGAAGCTGTACTCGGGGATGTTGCCGTCGCTGCTCAGCGCGCCCTTCTCCCGGGCATAGCCGTCGATCTCGCCGATCTCGCCCAGCTTGTAGTACCGCCTGCCGCCCTGCATGTTGCTGCCGTTGGCGATCAGCCAGTTGTCGCCCTCGGTCACCACCGCGCCGTCCTGCACCTTCAGCGCGCCGTCGTCGTAGCGGAACAGGAAAAACGCCCCTACGGCCACCAGCGCCACGATGACGCACACGATTGCGATGTCCTTCTTGCTCAGATAGGGCTTCTTCGCCGCCTGCTTGCGGTAGCCCTTGGATACTGCGCTCTTCTTTGCCATGTTCGGTCAAATCCTTTCTGGTTGTTGGTCTGCAGCTTGTATTATAGCACAGATGGCGGAGGATGGGTAGCCCCACAAAAACACAGCGCCCGGCGTAGGCCGGGCGCTGTGTTCGTCGTCGCTGCTGTCACTCCGCCAGCACGGTGCCGGGGATCAGGTACTCCGCCGCACCGCAGTCGGGGCAGGCGGGCAATCCCAGCGCCAGGGCGTCGTCCCGCAGCACCAGGCTGTACTTGCCCGAAAAGGCGGCGCAGGCGTCGGTGGTGTGGGCCACGCCGTTCTCGTCCATCCACAGCGCCGGCAGGCCCAGCAGGCTGGCCGCCGGGGGATTGCAGTGCTTGCAGGCGTTCTTGCCGGCGTCCACGGCCTCCTGCAGCGTGTGGGCCGGGGCGTTCTTCATGCTGGCGCAGTTCGGGGCGATGTGATAGCCCACGCTTGAATCATAGTAATACACCACGGCCTCGCCCGCGGGCTTCAGTGCCGAGGCGGGGGAGACGACTTCGGGCGCGGGCGTGGGGGTGGGCTCGGGGGTCGCGGTGGG
>ONJE01000453.1:0-1978 GCA_900318045.1 uncultured Eubacteriales bacterium | reverse complement strand
GGAAGATCTCCTCGGCGTAGAAGTCCGCACCGCAGACGTCGCAGGGCGCGTAGCCCGCGTCCAGTGCCTTCTCCAGCGACATCAGTCGCCACTGGCCCTTGAAGACCGGGCACTCGTCGGAGGTGTGGATGCGGTTGTCGGCGTCCAGCCACGCGATGTGCTCCACGTCCAGTATGCTCCTGTCGGGCATGCCGCAGGACTTGCAGGGGTGCTTGTCCGTGTCGAAGGCCTCTTGCAGCGTGTGGGCGGGGGCATTGTTCATGTCGTGGCGGTTGGGGCCGCTGTGGAAGCCTACGCTCTTGTTGAAGAAGTACACGGTGGCCTGGCCCGCAGGCTTGACGACGTAGCCCTCGCCGGAGATGACCGCAGGCGCCTCGGTGGGCTCGGCGGTAGGCTCTGCCGTGGGCTCGGCGGTGGGCTCTGCCGTGGGTTCGTCAGTGGGCTCTGCCGTGGGTTCGTCGGTGGGTTCCGCCGTGGGCTCGGCGGTGGGCGCTTCGGTGGCGTCCTCCACGGGGGTCCATTCCACGGCCTCTTCGGTGGCGGCGGGTTCCTCGGTGACGGGCGTGAGCACCATCTCGGGCTTCTGGGTCGGTTCCTCCGTGGGCGGAGGGGTCACGCCCTCGTCGGGCAGTGTGGCGGCGGGCACCAGCGGAACGGCGGTGGCCTCCTCCAGCGATGCGCCGCTGTTCGCCTCCGCGGGCGCGTCGGTGGCCACGTCCACCGTGCCGGGTTCGAAATCGCCGTTGGCGTGCAGCGTGCCCTCGCCCAGGGGCTGGGCGTCTTCGGCGCTGGGCGAGGTTTCGGGCAGCTGAAGTACGACGGCGTCGCCGGTGTTTACGGGGGTCGCGTCGGCCGCAGGGGCTTCGGTGGCCGCGTCGGTCGCGTCGGCCGTGGGGGCGGTGTCCGCCGCGGTTTCAGCGGGAGCGTCGGTGGCTGCGCCGTCGGTGGCGCTGGGAACCGGCGTCGCCGGGGCTGCGGTGGCCTCGGAGGCCTCGGTGGCCTCGGGGGTTCCGGTGTCCGCGGGCCCTTCGGATTCCGACGGCGCTTCGGTCAGGGCCGGGGCCTCGGTGGGCGCGGGGGTGTTATTCCCGCGATTGAACAGGCCCTCGATGGCGGCACGGGTGTCCCCGGCGGCCTTCACGCAGGCGTCGATGGCGTCGGCGGCGTAGGCCTGGGTGTAGTCCGTGCCGGCCTCGGCAAAGTCGGACATCGCCTGCCAGGTTTCCGAGGTCTTCTTCATGGCGGCGTCTCCGGCCGTGGCAACGTCCGCCGCGGCCTTGTCCAGCCAGTCGTTGGCCTTGTCCTGGAACGCGGTGAATTCCACGTTGTCCAGCGGCACCGTCAGCGCGAATACGATCAGGAACACGCTCATGCACAGCGTCAGCAGCGAGATCAGCAGCTTTGTGCCCGACGTCATGCGCACCTTGCGCTGCCAGAGCATCACCATGCCGATGGGCCACAGGATCACGCTCAGCAGCAGCGTGAAGAAGATGTAAAAGAAGCCGGCTTTCCTGCGCCGGGGAGGCCGCCGCCGGTTGGGGCTGCCGTAGCCGCCCTCCCGCTTTTCCGAGCGCATCATGTAGCCGCTGCCGTTGCGGGCAAACAGCATCAGCACACCGGGGCGCATCGCCTGTTCATAGGTCATTTGCATTTTATTTCACCTTTCAGAATAAAGCCGTGTGATAGCTGGATATACATAACCGCTTATATTATATCAGATACCTTTGCAAACCTCAAACGACAACATTGTGACAGCGATGTGAGGGAAATGTGCGCGGCGAATGCGTTGTGTTTTTGGGTTATATGTGGTATCATATGGGGGATGACAAATTCAGATTCATCGAGCTGAGAGAACCCCTCCGGCGCTGCGCGCCACCTCCCCTTTCAGGGGAGGCATTTGGGCTAACTCGCCGGGGGTATCGGGGGCGGAGCGCCCCGATCTTCAATCGTACGCGGCGGCATGTACGCCGCGGGCGGG
>ONJE01000412.1 GCA_900318045.1 uncultured Eubacteriales bacterium | reverse complement strand
TGCTTTGGCTTGGTTGTACCGCCCCGTGCGCGGCTTTTCCTGTTCCCTGTTCCCTGTTCCCTGTTCCCTTTTTACTTCCCTTTGCGTATCCGTAAACATCTCGATAAATCAGAAGTTACCTGCCTGAATCATTACCCCCTGTCCTTGCAAACCTGATTTCTATGCGCACACCTTGCGCCTCATCTGCCCCTGAAATGCCCACCCCCTTTCCCCGCAACCAAACCCTAACGCAAACGCGCCATGAAACGCGCTTGAAGCGAGTCGGCGGCAGGTATAACATAGAGTGACCCTATAAAGAAAGGCAATGAACATAAAATGCTGTTACCGACCGCGTTTGCCCTGTTTGCGGGGCTGATCATGACACGTATCTTCAAAAAAACCGGCCTGAAGCTGCCCGACGTGACCGCCTTCCTGATCGCCGGCCTGCTGGTGGGCCCCTACGCGCTGGGGGCGCTGGGCGTGCCCGGGCTGGGCTTCAACTCCATGGAAGACCTGGACCGGGTGAGCTTCCTGTCCACGGTGGCCCTGGGCTTCATCGCCTTTGATATCGGCAACGAATTCCGCCTGGCCCAGCTGAAGAAAACCGGCAAGGTCGCCACGGTGATCGGCATCGTGCAGGCGCTGACGGCCACGGCGCTGGTGGACATCGCCCTGATCGCGCTGCACTTCGTCCTCGGCCCGGAAAAGCTGCCCCTGCCGGTGGCCATCACCCTGGGGGCCATCGCCGCGGCCACCGCACCCGCCGCCACGCTGATGGTCGTGCGCCAGTACAAGGCCAAGGGCCCGCTGACCGACCTGCTGCTGCCCATCGTCGCCCTGGACGACGCCGTGGGCCTGGTGGTGTTCGCCGTGTCCTTCGGCGTGGCCCAGGCCATGCAGGGCGGCGCGCTCAACGTGGTGTCGGTCGTGGTCAACCCGCTTCTGGAGATCGTCTGCTCGCTGGCGCTGGGCGCGGCCATGGGCAGCCTGCTTACGCTACTGGAGAAGCTGTTCTTCTCCAACAAGAACCGCCTGTCGCTGACCATCGCCTTCGTCATGATGACCATCGCGCTGTCCACGCTGGAAATACCGCTGTTCGGCGAGATGAAGATCAGCTTCTCGTCGCTGCTGGTGTGCATGATGCTGGGCACCATGTTCTGCAACCTCAGCGAATACTCCGTGGACATCATGAAGCGCTCCGAGGAGTGGACCGCCCCGCTTTACGCGGTGTTTTTCGTGCTCTCCGGCGCCCAGCTGGACCTGACCGTGTTCCGCTATCCGTCGATACTGCTCATCGGCATGGTGTTCATACTCGTGCGCTGCGCGGGCAAGTACCTGGGCGCGTGGGGCAGCGCGACGCTCATGGGCTGCGAGCCCAACGTGCGCAAGTACCTGGGCATCACACTGTTTCCCCAGGCCGGCGTGGCGCTGGGCATGGTGGTCACCGCCCAGGCCCTGGGCCAGGAATCCGGCGCGATGATCCGCAACATCATACTGTTCGCCGTGCTGGTCTACGAGCTGGTGGGCCCGCTGCTCACCAAGCAGTCGCTGATGGCCGCCGGCGAGGTGCAATCCAAGCACCCCGAAGCCGACTACCGGGCCAGGTTTGAAAAAAAGCCCGCGCATTGAGCGTCAAACCCACTGCCCCGGTCGCCTGTTTTCACGCAGAATATACGTTGAATCAACATCAGTGCGCTTACAAAGGCGATATTAAATCATTATAATATATGCAACCTGTGAAAAGCAGGAACGAACATGCGCAAAAGCGCGAGAATTGGAAAGGAAGTACGGAAAATGAAGAAGATCATCGCTCTGATCCTGGCTATGATGCTGCTGGCCATGGGCCTGACCGCCTGCAAGAAGGCTGAGCAGAAGACCGAGCAGGCCGCTGCTGCCGTTGAGCAGAAGGCCGAAGAAGCCGCCGATAAGGTGGAGGAGAAGGCTGAAGAGGCCGCCGATAAGGTCGAAGAGAAGGCTGAAGAGGCCGCTGATAAGGTCGAAGAGGCTGCCGACGCTGCTACCGACGCCGCTGCTGACGCCGCCGATAAGGTCGAAGAGAAGGCTGAAGAGGCTGCTGACGCTGCTGCCGATACCGCCGCGGCTGCTGCCGACGCCGTGGAAGAGGCTGCTGACGCTGCCACTGGCAAGTAATTGACAGTACAGGATTTTTAGCAAAGCGCCCCGCAATCGCGGGGCGCTTTGCTGTTGACGGGGTTGCGTCGTGCCAAAGGGAGGTGCCAATACAAATCTTAGGTGTTCAGTTGCATACAGATTCTGATTTGTCGGGGAGACGAGGGAACAGGGACATCGAGCGCCCGGAAAACGCTCCAGTGGAGCGTTTTCAGCGAGATGGGGCCGGCAGGCCCGAAGAACAGGGAACAG
>ONJE01000415.1 GCA_900318045.1 uncultured Eubacteriales bacterium | reverse complement strand
GGAAAAGCCGCGCACGGGGCGGTACAACCAAGCCAAAGCATAGGTTCCCGCGATAAAATGAGACGCGGAATCCCTGAAGACCCTGTAGCGGCGACATAGACGCCACTACTGCATTCATTCGAAAAGGGCGTCGTCAATACAGCGTGTTCGATTTCATATTCCACGCGGCAGCCGCCATTCCTGTTCCCTGTTCCCTGTTCCCTGTTCCCTCGTCTCCCCGACAAATCAGATTATGTATGCGCCAGAACAGCTACAACATGACAAAGGAACCGCCCCCAATGTCACCCTTGACAGATCACGGCCGACATCCTATAATCATATCAGAATAATGATATAATTCTTCAGGGGAGGGTGATCGCATTGATGACCATTCGGCCTTCCACAGCCCTTCGCAATGACTATGGGGAGATTTCGCGCCTCTGTCGGGAGAGCGGCGAGCCCGTGTTCATTACCCGCAATGGCGACGGCGACCTTGTGGTACAGAGCCTTGCCGCCTATAATCGGCGGGAAGCAAGCCTCGACCTGCGGGAAAAGCTGCTTGAGGCGGAGGAACAGCTGGCCTCGGGGGTGAAGCCCATTCCGCTGGAGGAGGCGGCTGAGGGATGGAGGGCGCTGCGCGATGAACTCCATGCCCGTTGAGCTGCTGCCCATTGCCAGGGACGACGTGAACAACGCGCTGGTGTACATCGCCACGGAGGACCCGGACGCGGCGGACGGACTGCTGGACGCGCTGCTGGCGGCGCTGGACCAGCTGTCCCGCTTTCCGCTGTCCGCGCCGGAGGTATTGGTGGGGGGCAGGCATCCCCGCAGATATTACCGCGTGCCGGTTCACCCCTATAATGTCTATTATCGGATCATCGGGGAGCGGATCGTGGTCATGCGCGTGCTGCACGAGCGGATGGACGCGCCGAGGTATCTGTAGACACAACGACAGGGACGGTTTTGCGCAAACCGTCCCTGTCGCCGTTTCTGTCTGTCACCCATCGATCTCGATATCCCGCTCCAATCTCAGGATCTCGATGAAGGTCTTGCCGGGGTTGAAGCGGACCACATCGCCGTCGTCGTCGCGGTAGACGGTGTTTTTGCTGATCTTCGAGCGCGACCAGGTGCCGGTGAAGTGCTTGCCGCCGATGAAGTAGTCGCACTTGTTTTCGCCCTTCAGCTTGACCTTCGGGCGGTCGGACTGGCCGTCGAACCAGCTGTATTCCACGTGCTGCACGATGACGTTGTCCACCAGCACCTGCTCGCCGGTTTCGCCGTCCACGAAGGGCTTGTTGTTGTAGAGCCTGCGGAACTTGTTCAGCGAAGCGTCCCACTCGTAGCCGGGCACGTAGCTCTTCGCCCGGTAGGGCACGCGGAAGCTTGTCACCGCCTCGCCCTGCGCGGGAACGGCGTATTCGCTGCCAAAGCGCAGGGGAGAGCGGCAGGTGATGGCGCTCCAGTCGGTGCGGTCGTACAGGTTTTTCAGGTTGCAGATCACGTTGTTGGGGGCCTTGCGGTTGCTGTCGCGGTAGAAATCCCGGTCGCCGCCGATGCCGTCGTAGTCCGGGCCGAAGCCCTTCAGTATGCTGATGGTGTAGTAGACATCGCTGCCGGGATAGCGCTGGCCACCGTAGTGGATGAAGGGGCCCTGGTATTCGTTGCAGATGTCCGCGTGGACGATGCGGCAGGAGCGGATGGCCTCGATCTTTTCGGGGATGGTGTCGTTGAACACGGCGGTGTAGCGGGTGTAGCCGCCGTCGTAGATCTCCGTTTCGTAGACGATATCCGCCGAGCCGATGCCCTTCTGGGGCCGCGCGCCGGGCTCGTTGTCCATCTGGCAGATCATGACGCGGGCGTCCTTCTGGTCCGTGGGCAGGCCGGTGGTGATGGATATGCCGTTCTTCTGGGAGGTGGCGGCGGAGGCCGCGAAGGTGAAGAGCAGCAGGAGGGCAAGAATCAATATAGATATTTTTTTCATAAACAGTACGCTCCTTTCGCAGTCTATTGTATTGCGAAAGGAGCGTGTTGTCAATGACGGTTGTGTTCGATAATCAGTGAGTGTTCGCATATAAAGTTTGATTTGGCGGGGAGACGAGGGAAGGGGGACATCAAGCGCCCGGAAAACGCTCCAGTGGAGCGCATAGACGCTTCGCTAGACACCCTGCGGGTGTTGCAGCGAGATGGGGCCGGCAGGCCCGAAGAACAGGGAACAGGGAACAGGGAACAGGGAACAGGAATGGCGGCTGACGCGATTGTCAAGCCTTCCCCAGCGACCGAAGGGAGCGTTTCAGGGGAAGGCTTGTTACAGCTCAGCGTCCCCCTGATATACTCCCTCAGTCTGGCCTGACGGCCAGCCAGCCCCCTCAGGGAG
>ONJE01000416.1 GCA_900318045.1 uncultured Eubacteriales bacterium | reverse complement strand
GGAAACGTTTCCGCGATAAAATGAGACGCGAAATCCCTGAAAACCCTGTAGCGGCGACATAGACGCCACTACTGCATTCATTCGAAAAGGGCGTCGCCCATGCAGCGTATACGTTCTCATAATCCACGCGCCAGCCGCCATTCCTGTTCCCTGTTCCCTCGTCTCCCCGATAAATCAGAAGTTCCCATACTCCTCCGTCCGGCTCAGTTCCACGCCGTCGCGGTCCACCTGGGCGACGCAGAAGGCATCGATCGTCACATTGTCCTCCACTCGGGAGACGATGTGCTCGGAATCGATGAACACGGTGTCCAGGGCCTGGTCGCCGGCGATGATTTTGCTGAACTCGGTGAAGTTCTCGCCGGTCACCAGCAGTCGGTGGTACTCCCGAACGGCATCGGTGATGGCGATGTTCCGGCTGCCCATGCGCATGTCAGTGCGCCGGTAGGGGAATTCGCCCTCAAAGGCCTGGCGGTCGCCGTAGAGCATGTCGTACTCCAGCAGCTCCAGCTTGGCCAGGTATTCCTCCCCGGTATCGCCGGGATCGGCAGACTGATGCAGCTTTGTCACCACGCCGCCGGAAAACCCCAGCTGCTTGAGCAGGTTGGCGTTCAGGCGGTAGGCCTCCAGGTCCGGGGCCTCGAAATGGCCGCCGAAGTTGTTCCAGATCACATAGCGGCTGGCATAGACGCTGCCAGTGGTGAGCATGTCGTTCTCCAACTCCAGGGCGGGCAGATGATCGCCGTAGGCCACCACGATGGTAGGCTCGTTGAAGCGCAGCAGCGCCAGGGTCAGTTCCCGCAGGAAGCGGTCCGTTCCCGGCAGGGCGTTTACAAAGTTCTGGAAGGGGGCAAGCGGAATCTGCTCCGGCAGGGCTTGCACCCTGATGTCCCCGGGCTTGGGCTCATAGGTCTCCGCATACTTGCCGTGGGTCTCCACCGCGATGCAGAACACCAGGTCGCGGGCTTCGGTGGTATCCAGGGCCGTCAGGATCTCCTCGGTCAGGCAGGCGTCCCGAGCCCAGCCCACCGGGGTGTACTTCACATCCTTCATGTACTCCAGCGACACAAACCGGTCAAAGCCCAGATTCGGATAGACGACGTTGCGGCTGTAAAAGGTGGCCCGGTTGTTGTGCATGGCCGTGGCGGCGTAGCCGTAGTCCTTCAGGTTGTAGCACATCGTCTCGCAGGTGGTATTTTGCAGGATCGTATTGTAAGGGTATTCCCCCGCCCCGAAGAAATCCAGGTCGAGGCCGGAGATCACTTCAAACTCGGTGTTGGCTGTGCCGCCGCCGATGGTGGGCACATACAGCAGTCCGCTGGGGAAGCGGTCGCAGAGTCGGTTGAACCAGGGGGTGGGGTCGGCGGAATACCTGCCGCCCTTGATGGTGCCAACGTCGAAGAAGGATTCCAGCTGGACGAACACGATGTTCGGGTGGGCCAGGTTGTCGTCCTCGTCGAAAACGGGATACACCAGCTCGGTGGCATCCTCCTCGGAAATCTCGTCCAGGATGCCGGTCACGGTGTCCGAGGAATAGGCCTGCGGGCGGGAGATGCCCTGCTGGCCAAAGGTAAACACGAAGCAGGTAGCGAAACCGTAATCATTGTAGGCATCCACCAGGCTGTCAAAGTGGCGCGGAAAGGCGCCCGACCGCAGGCCCAGCGCCGCTACCATGGCCGTCAGCAGCACGAAGCCCACAAAGACCGCCAGCGACATCGGCAGGTTGTAGCGGGTGCGACGCTTCATACGGCTGAACAGGGCGATCACCAGCAATATCGCCCCGAATCCGGTGGCAAACATCAGTATGATCTGGGGCCAGGTGTAATAGATGGTAATCAATGAAAAGGCGTCCCTGAACATCAGAATGTCCACCGAGCAGAAGGGCTGGGTGCGGTCCTTGATGACGATATACTGCACGATGCCCAGCACGACCCACAGTATGGCCGTGGTGGCCAGCACCGCCCGCCGCCGGTGAAACAGCTCGGAAAAAACCAGCGTGGTCAGCACGATCAGCACGTTGTACAGGAAATAGCCGGGGCGCTGGGTGATAAACTGGAACAGCCGGACGACCGATAGCCCACGGTTGCAAAGCTCCAGCACCACCGTCAACGCCAAAGCAAGCACCGGCAGGAAGATCATCCTGGATCTCACGCTGCCGGTTTCAATTTTGATTTCCCGCGCCCCGGTGGGGCGCTTGAAGAGCTTTAACATGATATACCTCGGTTGGTTGGAGAAATTCTGATTTGTCGAGCTGACGCGCAGGGATTAGGGATTAGGGAATAGGGATTAGAAATAGCGACTGCCGCGTTCTAAACGCTAACTTACCGGGGAG
>ONJE01000417.1 GCA_900318045.1 uncultured Eubacteriales bacterium | reverse complement strand
TGAGCGTGGATACCGTGGCCTTACAGTGGGCCGTCATGCTGCTGCCGGAGGACGGACGCCTGGTTTTCCCGGCGGGCACCTACCTGACGGGGCCGATCATGCTCAAGAGCCACATGACGCTGGAGCTGACCGAGGGCGCGATCCTGAAGGGCCTGACGGACAAGGCCGCGTATCCGGTGATTCCCGCCGGGATGATCGACATGGACGGCGACGATGAGGTGCGGTTCGGCACCTTCGAGGGTCAGCCCAAGAGCATGTACGCCTCGCTGATCACCGCCGAATACGCCGAGGACATCCGCGTCATCGGCCCGGGCCGGGTGGACGGCGACGCCCAGAACGGCATCTGGTGGCAAACCTTCCAGCAGGACCCCATCGCGAGGCCGAGGCTGCTGTTCTTCAACGCCTGCAACGGGGTGACGGTGCACGGCATCGACGCCGCCAATTCCCCCTCCTGGCAGCTGCACCCCTACAAGTGCTGGAACATGGCTTTTTATGACGTCTCGGTTTCCGCCCCGAAGGACAGTCCCAATACTGACGCCCTTGACCCGGAGAGCTGCGATGGGGTGGACATCGTGGGCTGCCGCTTTTCCGTGGGGGATGACTGCATCGCCATCAAATCCGGAAAGCTCGGTCCCGAGGCGGAGGCCCACTGGCCCGCCATACAGCACACCATCCGCAATTGCATGATGGCCTTCGGTCACGGGGCCATCGTCCTGGGCAGCGAGATCTCCGGCGGCATCAAGGCGCTGTCGGTCAGCCAGTGCCTGTTCCGGCAGACCGACCGGGGTCTGCGCATCAAGACCCGCCGGGGCCGGGGCCGGGAATGCGACATCGACGGCATCAGCTTCGACAACATCCGCATGGAGGGGGTGCTGACCCCCATCGTGATGAACATGTGGTATCGCTGCGTGGACCCGGACGGCGATTCCGACTATGTTCAGAATCGCAATCCCGTCCCCGTGGATGACCGCACGCCCCGCTTGGGCCATTTTCACTTTTCGAACATGGAATGCGTCGACGCCCAGGTGGCCGCCTGCTACTGCGACGGCCTGCCGGAGCAGCCCATCGAGTCGGTGACGCTGGAAAATGTGCGTGTGCGCTTTGCGGAAGACGCACGGCCCGGTGTGCCCTCCATGTTCACCAATGCCCCTGCGCGCTGCCGACTGGGCCTGTGGTTTGAAAACGTGCGCAGTGTGCGGCTGAAGCATGTAATCGTCGAGGGCCAGGCGGGGGAAGCCCTGCTGACCCGGGGTGTCGAAGAGATCATTACCGAATAAAAACGAGGTGCTTGCCCATGTATGAGGCCATTGACCGCTATGTCTTCAGCCTGATCGAGCAGTCGTCCCCGGAATATACCGCCTGGAACATCGAAAGGGCGCGGGACGGTGTGCCCACCAACTGGAACTATATCGACGGATGCATGATCACTGCGCTGCTGGCGATGGCGGACATCTCCGGTGACGAGCGGTATTTTGACTTCGCCCGGCATTTCATCGATGCCTTTGTGGGCGAGGACGGCTCGATCCGCACCTTCAGGCCCGAGCGGCACACGCTGGACGATATCAACGAGGGCCGGGTGCTGTTTCCGCTGTATGCGCGCACCGGACTGGATAAATACCGCCTCGGCGCGCAGACGCTGAAGCGGGCGCTGGATGACCAGCCCCGCACCGCGGAGGGCAGCTTCTGGCACAAGCAGATCTACCCCAACCAGGTGTGGCTGGACGGCATCTACATGGCCATGCCCTTCCTGGCCATGTATGAAAAGCACTTCGGTCACGGGGACTATGCCGATGTGGTCCGACAGGTCAGGACCGTTCGCGAGCACATGCGCGACAGGGTCACCGGCCTGTACTATCACGGCTATGACGCCAGCCGCAGCGCCTTCTGGGCCGATCCCGTGACGGGGCTGTCCAAAAGCTTCTGGCTGCGGAGCATCGGCTGGTTTGCGGTGGCGCTGGCGGACCTGACGGAGCTGCTGCCCGAGGGCGAGGATCGGAACGTGATGAAGGACATCTTGGCCGACCTGACGGCCAGCGTCTGGAACTACCACGATCCCGAGACGTCGATGTACTACCAGGTGCCGGACAGGCCCGGCGAGGCGGGCAATTACCTGGAATCCAGCGGCAGCGCGATGCTGGGGCGCTATCTGTCCTTTGAGGACGGCCAGCTGAACCTGGGCGGCATCTGCCTGGTGGCCGGCCTGGGGCCGGAGGATAACCGCCGCCGGGACGGCACCTATGCCTACTATATTTCCGAGCCGGTGGTGCGCAACGATGCCAAGGGCGTGGCACCCTTCGTGCTGTGCTACACCGAGGTCAAGCGCCGCCAGTCCTGAGGGCGCTGTTGACGGCGGGATTGAACGAAATACACTCAAGGAGGCAGTGATATGGCGTATTTAACGCTGAAGAACATCAACAAGATTTACCCGAATGGCTATCACGCGGTGCACAACTTCAATCTTGAGATTGAAAAGGGTGAATTTGTCGTGTTCGTGGGGCCTTCGGGCTGTGGCAAATCGACCACCCTGCGCATGATTGCCGGCCTTGAGGATATTTCCAACGGCGAATTCCTGATCAATGGCGTGCGCGCCAACGAGATGGGCCCCCGGGAGCGGGAGGTTGCCATGGTGTTCCAAAGCTACGCCCTGTACCCCCAGATGACGGTGTACGACAACATCGCCTTTGGCCTGACGCTTCAGGGCGTGGACGAGGAGATCATCGAAAAGCGGGTCAACAAGACGGCGAAGATCCTGGGCCTGACGGATTACCTGGACCGCCTGCCCCGGGCGCTGTCCGGCGGCCAGCGCCAGCGCGTGGCCATCGGCCGCGCCATCATCCGCAAGGTGGGCATCTTCCTGATGGACGAGCCTCTTTCCAACCTGGACGCCAAGCAGCGCGTGACCATGCGCTATGAAATCGCCCAGATCCACCAGGAGACCGGCGCGACCACCATCTACGTCACCCACGACCAGACCGAGGCCATGACCCTGGCCGACCGCATCGTGGTGATGAAGGACGGCTATGTCCAGCAGATCGGCACACCCTATGAGCTGTACCACAAGCCGGCCAACGTGTTTGTGGCGGGCTTCATCGGCGAGCCGCCGATGAACTT
>ONJE01000418.1 GCA_900318045.1 uncultured Eubacteriales bacterium | reverse complement strand
ACCTTGCGCTCGGGATACAGCGGATGGTGCACCGTCCAGTGGTTGACCTCCATCATGACATCGCCGATCTTCACGCCCTGGCGCGGCGGGAAGCGGTTGGTCATCTCGCGGCCGACCATGCCCTTGATGATGCGCTCCTCGCTGACCGGCTCAGGACCGTGGTTGTCGATGGTCTCGATGGTGGTACCGTCGCGGATGACGGTGATCTTGTCCGCCACATAGGCCACCTCGTTGAGCTTGTGGGTGATGATGATCATCGTCATGCCCTGCTTCTTGAAGCCCAGCATCAGATCCAGCAGCGCCCGGGAATCCTCCTCGTTCAGGGATGAGGTGGGCTCGTCCAGGATCAGCAGCTTGGCCTGCTTTGCCAGGGCCTTGGCGATTTCCACCAGCTGCTGCTTGCCGGTGCCGATGGTCTTGACCTGGACCTTGCTGCTCTCCTGCAAGCCCACCATCTTCAGGTATTTGTCCGCCTCGGCGTAGGTCGTGTTCCAATCGATGGCGAGCTTGTGGCCGCGCTCGTTGCCCAGGTACATGTTCTCGCCGATGGTCATCTCGGGCACCAGCGCCAGCTCCTGGTGGATGATGACGATGCCCAGCTTCTCGGAATCCTTGATGTTCGAGAACTGGCAGACCTTCCCGTCGTAGACGATGTCGCCCTCGTAGGTGCCGTGGGGATAGATGCCGCTGAGGACGTTCATCAGCGTGGATTTGCCCGCGCCGTTCTCGCCCACCAGTGCGTGAATCTCACCTTCCTCCACCTTGAGGTTGACGTTGTCCAGGGCCTTTACGCCCGGGAAGGTCTTGGTGATGTTCTTCATTTCCAGCAGTATCTTTGCCATTGCTCTCCTCCTGCTCTCCAGTCAAATGGGAAAACCCAAAGCTGCCGCAGATCCATTCCGGCACGGCTCCGCCTCGGTTTCACACCATCATGACGCGATTGTCGTCTCTGTGTACAGATCCTTCGCTTCGCTCATGCCAGTCTCCACCAATTCAGGTTGAGACTGGTATCAGGATGACAGCGCCGCCAAGCCCGTCATCCCAGCGAAGCGAAGGATCTGTACGCAACGCTGCTGAATGACCGTCGTTCAGCGAGCAGACCGATCATGATGCCGTGCCTCTGTTTGGGCAGAACCCGGAATATGCCCAAATGATGCAGGCGGGAGAGCCCCGCCTGCATCACACTGAGCATCCGTTCGGATTACTTCAGATCGTCCTCGGTGTAGTAGCCGGAGTCGATCAGGATCTCCTTGTAGTTGTTGGCGTCCGCGAACACGGGATCGCACAGGAAGGACGGAACGACCTTCACGTTGTTGTCGTAGGTCTCGGTGTCGTTCACGTCAACCTCTTCGCCGGACAGGATCTGGCCGACCATCTTGACGACCTGAGCCGCCAGGGTGCGGGTATCCTTGAACACGGACATGCTCTGCTTGCCGGCGATCATGTTCTTGGTGTTGGCGATGTCGCAGTCCTGGCCGGTGATGATGGGCCAGTTCTCGCCGCCGTAGTTGGCTTCCAGCGCGTTGGTCACGCCCAGGGCGGTGGAGTCGTTGGAGCACAGCCACACGTCGATGTTCTCGCCATTGGCATAGTTGGCGGTCAGGATATCCTCGGCGCGCTTCTGGGCGACGTCAGTCTTCCAGGTGGGGGTGGCAACCTGGTCGAACTCGACCTGGCCGGAGGTCACGACGATCTTGCCCTCGTCGATGTAGGGCTTCACGACGTCCATGGCGCCCTGATAGAAGTAGCGGGCATTGTTGTCGCCGGGGTCGCCAGCGGTGATTTCCATCACGAACGGGCCTTCCGCATTGTCCAGATCCAGAGCGTCCTTCACATAGGTGCCCTGCACGGTGCCGACCTTGTAGTTGTCGAAGGTGGCATAGTAGTCAACGTTGCCGTTGTCCATCAGCAGGCGGTCATAAGCGATGACCTTGACGCCCTTCTCGGCGGCCTTGTCCAGGGCGGTGCCCAGGGAGGAGCCCTCGATGGCGGCGATGACGATGACCTGGCAGCCATTGTCGATCATGGTCTCGATCTGGTTCAGCTGGGTGGGAACGTCGTTGGAGGCAAACTGCAGCTCGACCGCATAGCCGGCTTCCTTCAGCTTCTCTTCCATGTAGGCGCCATCCTGGTTCCAACGCTGCAGGTCCTTGGTGGGCATGGAAACGCCGACCAGTTCACCTTCGGCCAGAGCCGCGACGCAGCCGAGCGCCAGCATCGCGCAGAGTACCAATGCCAGAATCTTCTTCATAGTTGGGTACACTCCTTTGATTATATTGTGCAGGCCGCAAGCGGCCTTGCATCCCTTCAATGTCGGCCGATG
>ONJE01000419.1 GCA_900318045.1 uncultured Eubacteriales bacterium | reverse complement strand
TTTCCCGCCGTCGCGCCGACGGTTTCCACGCACAGCGAGGCGGCGGCGCAGGCAAAGCGGCCACAGTCGGCGAACGGCCTGCCCTCCAGGAGGGCGGCGATAAAGCCCCCGGCGAAGGTGTCGCCCGCGCCGGTGGTGTCCACGCATCGCACGCCGGGGACGGCGGGGATATGGTGGCGCTCGTCCCGGCTCGCCAGCAGACAGCCCCGGCCGCCCAGTTTCAGGGCGACGTGCCTGATCCCGCAGTCCAGCAGGGCATCGGCCACGGCGTCGGGGTCGCGTTCGCCGGTGAGCGCCGAGGCCTCGTGGAGGTTCGGAAAGAAGTAGTCCAGCCGGGACAGGGCTGCCGCCGCCTCCCGGAGGGTCTCGCCGCACTTGGGGAGGGTGGTGTCGGCGCAGAGCGTCAATCCCCGGGCCTTCAGTGCGTCAAACAGGGCTTGGGTGTCGTCGAGGGACAGACGCGATGAGATGAACAGACTGGCCAGGCAGGCGATCCGCGCGCCTGACAGTGCCGGGGTGTCGAGGGCGGGCAGTATGTCCGAAAGGCCCATCTGGCGCATGCTGCCGCTGCGGCTGGAGATAAAGCCGCGCTCGCCGTCGGGGCGCACAAGCACCACGTTGATGCTGGTATCGAGCCCCTCCCGCACGCTCACGGCGCGGGTGTCCACCCCGGCCCGGGTGAGGACCCGGCATACGAAATCGCCGGGGGCGTCGTCGCCCACCACGCTGACCAGCGCCGGGGCGTGTCCCAGCCGTGCCAGCACCAGCGCCTCGTTGGCCGCGTCGCCGCCCAGGCCCATGGTGATGCGCTCGAGCGGCGTGGAGTGGGCGGTAATGATGTCAGGCGTTACCGGCGACAGGGGAATGTCCACAATCGCCGCGCCGATGATGATGGAATCGGGCATGGGGGCCTCCTTTGATCTACCCTTTGCATTTCTGCCAACAGCTCAATAAATCTGACTTCTCTTCTATTCTACCACACCCTGCCATATCCTTCAACGGGGTTTGACGCATCGGGGATTGGATGCTATAATGACCGTAAATTTCGATACAAGGGGTGTCATCTATGAAGGTATTGCTGATCAACGGCAGCCCGAAGGCGAACGGCAACACGGCGCTGGCGCTGTCGGAGATGGAAAAGGTTTTCCAAGCCGAGGGCGTGGAGACAGAGCTGATCCACGTGGGCAACAAGGCCATCCGGGGCTGCGTGGCCTGCAACGGCTGTGCGAAGCAGGGCAAGTGCGTGTTCGACGACGCGGTGAACGAGGTCGCGCCGAAATTCGAGGCGGCGGATGGCATCGTGGTGGCCAGCCCGGTGTACTACGCCGGCCCCAACGCCACGCTGATGGCCTTCCTGGACCGGCTGTTCTACTCCACGGGCTTTGACAAGTCCATGAAGGTGGGCGCGGCGGTAGCGGTCTGTCGCCGGGGCGGCTCGTCGGCGGCCTTCGACCGGCTGAACAAGTACTTCACCATCTCCGGCATGCCGGTGGCCTCCGGGTACTATTGGAACAGCGTCCATGGCATGACCCCCGGCGAGGCGGCACAGGACGCGGAGGGCCTGCGGAACATGCGCATGGTGGCCCGGAACATGGCGTTTTTGATGAAGAGCATCGCCCTGGGGCGGGAGAAGTACGGCCTGCCTGAGAAGGAAAAGGGCGAAATGACCAACTTTATCCGGTGAGGCGAGGGCAATGTACAACGAACTGACGGAAGTGGACATCAAAAAGATGCAGGAGGAGATCGACTACCGGATGAAGGTGGTCCGCCCCAAGTGCATCGAGGATCTGAAGACCGCGAGGGGCTTCGGCGACCTGAGCGAAAACTATGAGTACAAGGCCGCCAAGCAGGAGCTGCGCCGCTGCGACAGCCGCCTGCGCTACCTGCGCCGGATGATCGCCACCGCGAAGGTGATCAAATCCGACACCCGGGAGGGGGTAGCGGGGCTGTTTGACAGGGTGACCATCGAGTACGTGGAGGATGGCGACACTGAAACCATCACCCTGATGACCACCCTGCGGGAGGACGCCATCAATGGCATCATCAGCAAGGAATCCCCCCTGGGCAAGGCCGTCATGGGCCGAAGGGTCGGGGAAACCGCAACCGTGCGCGTGGACGGCGAGAACAGCTATACCATAAAGGTGCTGGAGATCGAAAAGGGCAGCGACGACGAGAGCCTGCCGATCAGCGCGTTTTGAGGAGTTTTGATTTGTCGGGGAGCGACAAATCAGAATTTGAGTGGCCAGTGGCTAGTGATTAGTGGTTAGTGAAGGAGGAAATCCTTGCGGATTTCTTTTGATTTTATAGATTGAGAA
>ONJE01000420.1 GCA_900318045.1 uncultured Eubacteriales bacterium | reverse complement strand
GTTGAAGGCCGTGGTCTTGCCCGCGCCGTTGGGGCCGATCAGGGCCACGATCTCGCCCTGGTCGATGCGCATGGACAGGTTGTTGATGGCGACCACGCCGCCGAACTGCATGGTGATGTTTTCCAGCCGCAGCACGTTTTCACTCATTGCTTATCCCTCCCCTTCGCCTTTTTCCGGGGCAGGCGCAGGTTCCACAGCTCCCGGTCGCCCATGATGCCTTTGCGGAAGAACAGCACCATCACCATGATCACGATGGAGAAGACCACCATGCGGAAGCCGGAGCGCAGGAAGGGCACCTGGAAGGAGCCGATGAACATCTCGTTGTCCAGGAAACGCAGCCACCATTCGCTGCAGGCGATGTACAGGAAGGAGGCGATCACGCTGCCGCTGATGGAGCCCATGCCGCCGATGACCACCATCAGCAGGATGTCGTAGGTCATGGCGGACTTGAAGGAGTTGGCCTGCACCGTGCCCTGGAACATGGCCAGCAGGGCGCCGCCGATGCCGGCGAAGAAGCAGCTGATCACGAAAGCCAGTTCCTTGTGGTGGAACAGGTTGATGCCCATGGCCTCCGCCGCCACCTCGTCGTCACGGATGGCCTTGAAGGCGCGGCCGTAGGTGGAGTTGATGATCAGCATGATCAGCCCGATGCACACCCCGGATACGATGAGCGGGAAGAGCACAGTCGTGCCGAATATCTTGATATTGGGGCTGCTGAAGGTTGGATAGGTTTTCAGCAGGTTGGAGCCGTTGGTGATGGGCCCCAGGCTGTCCCACTGGACCACCGCGCGGATGATCTCCGCGAAGCCGAGGGTGGCGATGGCCAGGTAGTCGCTCTTCAGGCGCAGCACGGGCAGGCCCACCAGGGCCGCCAGCGCCGCGGCCACCACGCCGGCCAGCACCAGCGCCACCAGCAGCGGCAGCTCGAACTGGATGATGCCGCCGTTGTAATACTGGTACACCGCCGCGTGCCGCTTGAGCGGGATGGTGAACACCGCGTACACGTACGCGCCTACCAGCATGAAGCCCGCCTGGCCCAGGGAGAACAGGCCGGTGAAGCCGTTGAGCAGGTTCATGGACACGGCGATCAGGGCATAGACCGCGCCCTTCTTGATGATGGTGATCAGCATGGAGTTGGTGCCCATCGCTGCTTCAGCCCACCAGGCGCCGAGGTACAGGAGCAGCACCACCGCGAGGCTGACGATCAGGCGGGTCCTGGACATTTTCTTCATCGCGCTCACCTCACACTTTCTCGGCGGTCTTCTCGCCGAACAGGCCGGTGGGTTTGAACAGCAGCACCACGATCAGCAGCGCGAAGGTGAAGGCGTCGGAAAACGCCGTATACCCGGCCGCCTTGATCAGGTTCTCGCAGATGCCGATGACCACCGCGCCGATGACCGCGCCGGGGATGGATCCGATGCCGCCGAACACCGCCGCCACGAAGGCCTTGAGGCCCGGCATCGCGCCGACGGTGGGCGTGACGGTGGAATAGTTGGTGAAGTACAGCATGGAGCCCACCGCCGCCAGGCCGGAGCCGATCACGAACGTCATGGAGATGACGGAGTTGATGCGGATGCCCATAAGCTGGCTGGTTTCAAAATCGTGGGACACAGCGCGCATGGCCATGCCGATCTTGGTGTGCTTGATCAGCATCACCAGGCCGATCACCAGGCCGATGGTCAGGATGGGCGTCACGATGGTGACCACCTTGGTGGACGCGGTGAAAATCTGCACGTTGTCGCTCAGCCAGGGCAGCACGGGATACTGCTTCGCCAGGCCGCCGGTGACGTACCACATCAGGTTTTGCAGCAGGTACGACGCGCCGATGGCCGAAATCATGACGGACATACGCGGGGCCGTGCGCAAGGGCTTATAGGCCACGCGCTCCAGGGTGAAGCCCAGCGCCACTGTCAGCACGATCACCAGGGGAATGGAAAGCTGCATCGGAAGCGACGCGGTGAGATACACCATAAAAAAGCCCGCCGCCGTAAAAATGTCGCCATGGGCAAAGTTGATCAGGCGCAGGATGCCGTACACCATCGTGTACCCCACGGCAATCAGCGCGTATTGCCCGCCCACTGATATGCCCGCCAGCAGATAGGGCAGGATTCTGTCAAACATGGGTCGATCCGCCTTTCGTAGAACTTGGAATGATGATCAATTGCTGGAAGAAGAGGAGGAGGAAGAAGAACCGAAGGAAGAAGAAGACACTGCTCTGTCGCGCATCATGTGCTGCAGGGTGACCAGGATCGCCACGACCGTAGGTTCGTGCTCGGGCTTGTAGATATCGATGCAGTATTTATCGTGCACAGAG
>ONJE01000421.1 GCA_900318045.1 uncultured Eubacteriales bacterium | reverse complement strand
TTCCAGGGACCAATTTTCCTCGAACAAAATCGGCACAAGCTTCCAATCGCCGTCCGTCTCTCTCCAGCACTCAGTGACGATCTGATGACGAACAAAGAAATCCAATGAACGCCCGGTGAAATTATTATCATCCAACCTGTAAAAACGTATCTCATTGAAGTGTGTCATGAAGCCTCCGTCATTTCAAATCCCGGGTTTTGCATCCATTACCGCGACGCCTCGTCCTCCAGAATCGCGTATACCAGCGTATTCTTCCAAATGGGGTTGCCGTTTTCGTCCCTGCGAAACCAAATGTTCTGCCTGAAACACGCCTCGCGCCGCATTCCCACCTTCTCCAGCAGCTTCCACGATGGGACATTCCTTGAATCACATTCCGCGTAAACCCTGTGCGCGCCTTCCCGGAATCCCCAGGAGATCACCGCGGTGAGAGCTTCGGAGGCATAGCCCTTTTTCTGATAGCGCTTGTTGACGATATAGCCGACTTCTCTCGCCGCAAAGTCCCTGTTTCCGCAATAGATATTGCCGATCACCTTCCCGGCTTCCGTCAGTTCGATGGCAAAGAATTCCTCTGAACCAAGGCGGTATTTCAAATGTTCCCTGTCGTTTTCATAGGTAATCCCCGGATAGCCTTCATATTCATCGTCCGCAAGCTGGGACAGGAATTCATACAGATCATCGTAATCCGATTCCCTGAAAGGCCGAAGAAGCAATCGCCGGGTTTGTATCTCCTGCATTTTCATTATCCTCTTCGTGTCAAACCTCCATTGCAAGCACTGCGGCGCGGTACAAAGAATACAGTCCCGCGCTCAACAGCACAGATCCCACGATATCCGTGAGCCAGTGCACCCCGGCCACCAGCCTGCCGATGACCATGAACGCGGAGAACAGGAAGACAAACGCCGCCGTCATCCGCCTGACCGTCTGGCCCTTTGCCCGCCTGTTTACCTGGAACAGCAACGTGGGCATGACGCTGAGCACCAGCAATGTCGTAGACGATGGATAGGACGCCTCCATGGCTCCATTGATCAATATGGGCCGGTAATTGATGGGGATCATCTCAAAGATCAGGTAGCCCAGTATGACCAGTATGTAATACCCGCCCAGCAGCAGGATGTCCCTGTCCACCTTGGCTATGCTTCTCCTGCGGACCCATTGCACAAGCCCCAGCAGGCCAAACCCGATGCAGACCGCGATGGGCACCAGGCCCAGCCAGTCCGTGACGGTGTAAAGGCCCATATGCACGCCCGTCAGGCGATGGAACCAGGTGTTGACCGCAGCGAAGCCGACGTTCGTTCCGTTCACGCCGACGGGCCGAACATCCACCGTCTGAATGAGAACCGTCCACACAATAAAAGCCAGGATCAGGGCTGTCCCTGAAATGAAACCTTTTCGCTCTCTACGATTCATTTTATCCCTCCTCGTTTCAATCAAACAGCTGCCCCGGCAACTTCAGCTTTTCCTTCGGCGGGAAGGCCGCGTCGAAGGCTTCCACGTCTGCGTCGTCCACATAGTAGCCCTTGGGCGTCTGGTACACGCCGGTAACGCCGTCCAGGTAGCCCGGAATCAGCTCCCGGCACAGGAAAAAGGAGTCGTCCGCGCCCTCCGGGAGGTCGTGGTAGCGGATGCCGAGCTTCCGGGCGTAGTCGAAGCCGCAGTGGCTGTAGAATTGGATATTGCCCTCGAACAGCACCGCGCCGTACCCCATGGCCGTCGCCCTCTCCAGGCAGAAGTCCAACAGCTTCTTCCCATAGCCCTGCCGCTTCAATTCCGGCGTGATGCCGATGGGACCCATCGTCAGCACGGGAATGGTCCGCCCGTCGTCGGCTTCGATCACCGTCTTCATGAACATGTTCTGTCCGATCAGTTTTCCGTCCTGCTCCATCACGAAGTCCAGCTCCGGAATGAAGGCGGGGTCGTCCCGGAGCACATGCATCACATAGTGCTCGCTGCAGCCGGGCCGGTACACGTTCCAGAAGGCCTCCCTGACCAGGTTCTCCGTTGCCCTATAGTCCTCTTTGATTTCCAAACGAATAATGAAATCCTTCATGGGATCATTTCCTTTCTCTTCCCCCGTCGGTTCTCCCGTATTCTCTCGTTGATCTGCGATGCAGTTCTGGCGCTGATGCCATAGTCCACCAGGTGCCAAACCGCCAGCGCCAACAGTATGAAAACAGCATAGACGATGATATCCGTCCCGCTGTACCAGAAGCCCCAGCGATGGGCCAGTGGCAACAGCATGGCCTCCAGCAGGAGCGCGTGGAGCGCGGTTCGAAGCCACCAGCCCTTTGGGGTCA
>ONJE01000424.1 GCA_900318045.1 uncultured Eubacteriales bacterium | reverse complement strand
CGGTATTTCCTTATGGCAATGCACAGGTTACAGCTCAGCTTCTCCCTGATAAACTCCCTCAGTCTGGCTTAACGGCCAGCCAGCTCCCTCTGATTCCCCAGTCAGCTTCGCTGACAGCCCCCTCAGGGAGGGGTCTTGAACGGGAGCCATTAAGGCGTAATGCGACTCAAAAAGGCTCCCTCTCTGAGGGAGCTGGCACGCGAAGCGTGACTGAGGGAGTTACGCTGAGTAGTAACATGCACAGATAATTGGCTGTACGAAGAATCGGGATTTGTGTTGACAATCACGATTCTTTACTTTTATAATAGATTCGTCCACTTTCAGAACGGTATTTTACGTTTCATTCCCGTTTGTTATCGGGGGAAAGGAATCACCCATGGGCAATTACCGCAATTTCAAGCTGGTCGCCTACTTCGTGGCCCAGGCTACGGCGCACATCACCCGGGAGGAGTTGGAAAAACAACTTGCTTTCTTTGAAAAATACCTGCGCCTGGACAAGGTGTACCTGGAGCCCTGGCGGGGCGAGTTGGCCAGCCACGCGCAGGTGGAGATGTGCCGCGAGGTCTTCCAGGCCCACGGCATCGAGGTGGCCGGCGGGCTGACCACCATTATCCCCACCCCAGAGGGCGCAAGGCCGAAGCAGCGCCTGTTCGACACCTTCTGTTACAACGACCCGGTTATGCGGGCCAAATTGAAGGAGGTCAGTGCCTTCATCGGCGGCCACTTCGACGAATTCATCATCGACGACTTCTTCTTCACCGACTGCGCCTGCGCCGATTGCGTGCGCCAGCGGGATGCCTTCAATGCCGCCCACGGCGTTGCGGATGGCAGCTGGCAGGCCTACCGGCTGGATCTGATGCGCAGGATCAGCGAGGAGGATATCATCGCCCCGGCGCGGGCGGCCAACCCGAACGTCAAAATCACCATCAAGTACCCAAACTGGGCCGAGAGCTACCAGGAGACGGGCTACAACCCCGCCGGGCAGCGCAAGCTGTTCGACATGGTCTACACCGGCACCGAGACCCGGGACCCGGTGACCACCGACCAGCACCTGCCCCGCTACCTGAGTTATTCGCTGATGACCTACTTCGAGAACATGTGGCCGGGGCACAACGGCGGCGGCTGGTTCGACAACTTCGACACCCACATCACCGAGCACTACCTGGAGCAGGCATACCTGACGGCATTTTCAAAGCCGAAGGAGATGATGATGTTCTGCTTCCAGTCGCTGTACGACAATATGTACGTCCCGGCCCTGGGCTTCCAGCTGGACAAGCTGGACGCGCTGCTGGACCATGCGGGCAAGCCGGTGGGCATCGCCTGCTACCTGCCGGACAACTGCCAGGGCGAGGACAACGTGCAGGACTTCCTGGGCATGGTGGGCCTGCCCGTGGTCTGCACCCCGTACTTCCCGGAGGACGCGAAACAGATACTGCTCACCCGGTCCTCGGCCTGTGACCCGGATATCGTGGACAAGCTGGAAGACTGGTTGAAGCGGACCGCCGGCGACGCCATGGTCACCACCGGCTTCCTGGCTGCGACGATGGACCGGGGCGTGCAGCGGCTGACTTCCGTCCGGTTGCGGGGGCGGCATGTGAGCTGCGACCGCTGGCGCGTGGAGGCGGCGGGACAGGAAAACCGCTGCACCTATCCGACGGGGAATCATCCGGTGACGCTGCCCGTGGCGGAGTTCCGCAACAACGCCACCTGGGCCGTGGTGAAGGGTATGCACGGCGAGGAAAGCTACGGGATGCTGCTGCGGGATTCCTACTGCGACGGCCGGCTGTGGACGCTGGCCGTGCCAGACGCCTTCCCGGACTTTTACCACATTCCCGCCGAGGCCCTCAGCCGCATTCGCCAGGCCATGCCGGTGAACGGCGCGTGGTTGGAGGGCGGCGCTCGAATCAGCCTTTTCGCCTATGACAACGACACTTTCGTGCTGTACCCCTATGTGATGGAGGGCGTCCAGCGCAGCGTCGTGCGCCTGCACGTGAAGGGGGCAAAGGCCCTGACGCTGCCCTGCCGGGGCAATGCCCGCCTCGAGCCCCTGTACTTCCAGGGTGACGAGGCCGTGTTCGAGGCCGAGGCTGTGCCGGGAAGGTATGAGATTTGCAGGGTGGAGAGGTGAATTCTGATTTGTCGCGGGCTATCGCCCGCTTGAAGGGGGACAGGTCCCCTTCAATACATCCCCCTCAGATTTGCCTGAAATCGCAAGCGATTTCCGGTCGGGCGGCGCTGCACCTCAAATCTTCGATTTGAGCTGTCAGCGGTT
>ONJE01000425.1 GCA_900318045.1 uncultured Eubacteriales bacterium | reverse complement strand
AGAGGCCCATGCGCATGCCCATGATGATGCCCAGCGGGAAGAACAGGGCCCAGAAAGAGTCCAGGGCCTGCTTTGCGATCTGCTTGGCGGTGGCGCGTTTCGTGCGGCTCGGGGCGTAGCCGCGCCTCTTTGCGATGAGATGCACGGCGACCATCAGGGCCCCGGCCATCAGGAAACCAGGCAGATAACCGGCCGCAAAGAGCTTGCCGACGGAGGCACCCGCGATCAGGCCGTAGACGATAAGGTTGATGCCGGGGGGGATGATGGGTGTGATGCAGGAGGAGGCGGCAGTGATGGCGGCAGAGAAGCCCTTGCCGTAGCCGCGCTTTTCCATCTCGGGCACCAGCATCTTGCATTCCATGGCGGCGTCCGCGTTTGCCGAGCCCGAGCAGCCGCCCATCAGCATACTGAGCAGAACGTTCATCTGCGCAAGCCCGCCTTCGCTATGGCCTGTCAGCGCGTCGGCAAAGGCCATGAGCTTGTCGCTCATGCCGGAGTAGTTCATGATGGAGCCCGCCATGATGAAAAACGGAATGGCCAGCAGCGGGAAGGACTGTGTGGCGGTGATGAACTTCTGCAGCAGCAGATAGGTCTTGGACGTGGTGTCTACAAAACCGAAGTAATACAGTGTACCTGCCAGAAGCGCATAGGCGATGGGGATACCGGTAAAGTACAGCACCAGGGCAATGATAATGGGAAGATACATGACCATATCCGCGTCAGGCCTCCTTTCGTCCAGCCGCCATCTGCTTTACGTCCTCAATGCAGTGGACGAGCGAGTAGATCGCCATCAGGCCGAAGCCGATCAGCAGCGCAGTATAGAGATAATTGACCGAGATTTTCATGATCGGCATGGTCTTGGCCTTGGAGGAGCGCATGAACAGCACCGCAAGGTAGGTAATATAGCAGTTCAGGGCCAGGATCACGATATCTGTCAGCAGATGGACGATTTCGCGCGCTTTCTCCGGCAGGCGGTTCACCAGCAGATCAACGCCTACGTGCTGCCTTGTCCGCAGGCACCAGGCAGCTCCGATAAACACCGTGTAGACAAAGCAGCTTGTGGCTACCTCTTCGGTCCACGCGAAGACAAAATTGAAGATATAGCGGGAGAAGACATTCGCAATGACCAGCACCATCGTGACAGCGAACAGCGCGCCCGCGGTGTAGGCATCGAGATTTTTCAAGATGTGCTTGGCTCTGTCTTTCAAGCGAAGAGCACCTTCTTTCGTGGAAAAATCGGCAGACGCCTGCCGCAGCGCAGCCGCGGCAGGCGGTCCTTTCAGATGTCAACTATGATTTTGCAAAAACCTTACGGAGCGATCAGGCGGCAGGGTGTGCTTCGTCATACTCTTTGACCAGAGCCTGGAGAGCGGGGATGAAGTCGGGATCAACACCATCCTCGGCAACGAGGCGGTCATACTCAACCTGCATCACGGCGCGGAAGGCGTCCATATCAACTTCGTTGAAGTGGCAGCCCTGCTCCTTCTCGAGCATCTCCATGGTGGACTGGAAGTTGTCGTCGGTGAACTTGGTCAGCTCGGCAGCGCCGGCGGTGAACTCCTCCTGGATGATGTCGCGGTACTCCTCAGGCAGGGAATTCCACACGTCGATGTTGATGTAGGCGCCGCAGGTGCCGATGAGGTGGTTGGTGAAGGACATCTGCTTGGCAACCTCGGCGGAGCCGTTGGTGGAGTAAGCGTTCATGTTGCCTTCAAGGCCGTCGACAACGCCCTGCTGGACGGCAGAAATGGTCTCACCGAAGGGCAGGGGAACAGGAGTGCCGCCCATGGCGTTCATGAGGTTGATGTACATGGAGGAGTTGGGAACACGGATCTTCATGCCCTTCAGATCCTCGGGCGTGGTGATGACCTTGTTGGTCTGCATGCATCTGAGGCCGACGTTGAAGTCAAGCGCAAGGACATGGATGCCGTAGTTGTCCTCAATGTCCTGGCACAGGGCCTTGACAAGATCGGACTGGCAGACATAGGAGTACTCCTGGAGGTTGGAGTAGAGCATGGGGGCGATCAGGGCTTCAAAGTTGATGTTGTAGTCGGCGAGGTAGGAGGGGTCTTCGCAGGCGATCCAGTAGGAGCCGTCAACAACCTGCTGGAGGTTGTCCTTATAGACGGCAAGCTGGCTGGAGCCGTAGGTCTGGATGTCGACAGCGCCGTTGGTGCGCTCACGGATACGGTCGGCGACCATTTCCATCTCAACGGTGAGCTGCTCGGTGGGGGCAAAGACGTGGCTGAGCTTGAAGGTGTA
>ONJE01000431.1 GCA_900318045.1 uncultured Eubacteriales bacterium | reverse complement strand
GGAAATCGCTTGCGATTTCAGGCAAATCTGAGGGGGATGTATTGAAGGGGGACCTGTCCCCCTTCAAGCGGGCGATAGCCCGCGATAAATCAGAATTTCTTCAATAGATCACAATCGCCACCGTTCCCCGCTTGCAGTGCTCGTACAGCCACTTGGCGTCTTCCACGGTCAGGCGGATGCAGCCATGGGAGGCGGGGTTGCCCAGCGCGTACAGCGAACCGCTGCGCAGGCTGCCCTCGGTGTTGGAGCCGTAGATCACCGAGTGGAACATGATGTCGCCGGTGACCTCGAAGGAGTACTGGGCCCAGCAGTTGAACTTTTCAAAGTGGTGCCAGCGGTTGACGGGGTGGCCGTCCAGGAACACGCCCCGGGGGGTGCTGTCGTGCAGGCCGGTGGAGCAGGTGAAGGTCTGCTCCAGGTCGTACTGGCCCCTGTCGTTCAGCTTGTACACCCGCACCCGCTGCTCGTCGATGCTCACCTCCACCCGGTAGGGGAAGGGGTTCGCCTTCGCGTCGGTGGTGAACAGCAGATCCAGCGTGTCGCCGTCGGCGCGGCCGGTGGTCTTCAGCCCGTTGGCGGACTGGAAGGACCTCAGCGCGGCGCGGCTGTCGCTGCCCAAATGGCCGTCCACGCCGCTCTTGTCCAGGTAAAGCAGCGTGTACAGCCGGCTCTGCACCCGGTGGGCGACCTCGCTGTCGTCGGCGCTCTCGGCGCGGTAGCTCAGCAGGCCGTCGATCAGCCGCTCCACGGCGTCGGCGCTCAGGGCCTTGCTGTCGGCGAACAGGGGCGCGTTGGGGTCCTTCTGGCTCACCAGGTAGCCGTACAGCCGCTCGACGGCCTTCTCCACGGCGTCGCTGTACTTGCCGGTGGGCATCTTCGTCATCATGCCGCCCCGCACCAGCGCCTCCTCCACGTCCCGCACCACCTGGCCGCTGTCGCCCTTGGCGATGGCGTGGGGCACGCAGAACTCGGCCTTGGGGGCGCTTTTGGAGAACAGCGCGTCGATGGTGGCCTGGTCGGTGGCGTCGGGGGTGTCCACCTCGGCCTCGCCCTTGAACAGCATCAGCGCGGCGACGCTGTCGTCGTCCAGCACGTCGTCGGCGGGAAGGTCGGTGTAGCCCAGCTCATAAAGCCGCCGTTCGATGCGCTCGGCCTCGCTGTCGCTGACGCCCGGGGTCACGTCCCGCAGGTAGCTGGAATAGTCTTCGGCGAACAGGCAATACTGGGTCATTGGGCTGGCGGCGCCGTCGTCGACGATCTCCTCCCCGTGGCCCTGGGCGATCAGGTGGCGCTGGAAGGCCGCCACGGCGTTCGCGGTGGATTGGCCGTAGCTCTCGTCCACCTCGCCCTCGAAGAAGCCGAATTGGGCCAGCCTGCGCTGCAAGCGGCCCACGGCCTCGCCCTTGCTGCCCTGTGACAGGCTGTCCGGCAGGGTGACGACATCGTCGCCATACAGCGTTTCCAGCGTCGCCTTGTTGGCCTTGCCGTTGGGCTCCAGGCCGTTCATGCGCTGAAACTGCTCCAGCGCCGCGATGGAGCGGGGGCCGATCACGCCGTCCGCCGTGCCCTGGAGATAGCCCAGGTCGATCAGCCGCTGCTGCACGTCCCTGGCGTCGAGGTCGTCCATGTCCACGCGGGTCAGCCGCTCCAGCGTGACCGCGTCCAGATGGCCCGTGGCCTCCAGCCCGTTCTGGGCCTGGTAGGTGCGCAGGGCGTCGCCGGTCATGGGCCCGCAGACGCCGTCGGCGCTGCCGGACAGCAGCCCCAGCTCGATCAGCCGTCGCTGGGCCTGGCGCACGGAATCCCGTTGGTCGTCCAGCACCGCGGCAGGGGCCTCGGCCCCGGCCGTGACGGGCACGGCGCCCAGCGCGGCCTCCAGGGGCGCCAAGTCCTCCACGGGCTCGGCCAGCGCCGCGCCGCCTATCGGTACCGCCAGCGCGCATGCCATCGCCAGCGCGCGAAGGGCCTTTTTATGTATGCAGGAATTTCCAGAGAACTTGAACATGATTGCCTCCCGGTATACCAATGAATACTGAATACTGACCACTCCATACTATACCACGGGAATATCGCATAACCGGGACGACAACATGACATTATCCCGAAACCTCCGGGACAAAGACGGGAAATTCTGATTTGTCGCGGGCTATCGCCCGCTTGAAGGGGGACAGGTCCCCCTTCAATACATCCCCCTCAGATTTGCCTGAAATCGCAAGCGATTT
>ONJE01000435.1 GCA_900318045.1 uncultured Eubacteriales bacterium | reverse complement strand
CGAAAAGGGCGATGCCGGTACAGCGTGTACGTTTTCATAATCACGCGGCAGCCGCCATTCCTGTTCCCTGTTCCCTGTTCCCTGTTCCCTCGTCTCCCCGACAAATCAGAATCTTCAAATCACATCCCCGCAATCCGATCGTTCAGCGGCTTGATCTGGCGGTAGATGTCGGCATAGATGGCATAGACCTTTTTGTAGGTCTGCTGCCACTGGGGGTTGACGGGGTGGGTGGAGCGGGCGGAGACCATGCCCGCGGCGTCGGCATAGCTGTTAAACAGCCCCACGCCCACGCCTGCGGCGATGGCCGCGCCCAGCGACGTGGTCTCCCCGGGGGAGCGGTGCACCTGGGTGGTCAGGCCGAAAATGGCGGCGATCATGTCCGGCCACAGGCCGCTTCGGGCCCCGCCGCCGGTCAGCATCAGCGAGCGCACCGGCGCGTCACACTCGGCCATCACCTCGGCGCAGGCGTTCAGCGCGAAGGCGATGCCCTCATAGACGGCCCGGGCGATATGCCGCTGATCATGGTACAGCGAAAAGCCCATCAGGCAGCCCCGGGTGTTCGGATCCCAGTAGGGGGTGCGCCACCCCATCAGCGTGGGCAGGAACAGCACGCCCTCCGCGCCGGGGGCGATCTGCCGGGCCATGTTCTCCACGATGGAGATGTCCGCCGAGCCCTCGTGGCCGCCCAGCAGGTTCTTCAGGCACCAGTCGAAGGCCGCCGCGCCGCACTGCACCGTGCCGCATACGTGGTAGTCCTCGCCGTCCATGTCCAGCCAGTTGAATATGCGGGCCTGGGGATCAAGTATCGGGTGGTCCAGCAGCTGGGCGACCCAGGCGCTGGAGCCGATGTAGCAGTAGGCGCTGCCGGGTTCGCTGACGCCGGAGCCCCGCGTGGTGCAGGCACCGTCGCCGCCGCCGATGGCTACCGGCGTGCCGGGCAGCAAGCCGCACCGCCGGTAGATGTCCCGGGTGATTTTGCCCCGCACGTCGTGCCCCTTCAAAATCGTGGGCATACGGTTTACATCCAGCTCCAGCTCCCCGAGCAGGTCCGTGGCCCACTGCCGCCGGTTGATGTCCAGCGCGATGGTCAGCGAGGCGTCGGAATAGTCGGTGTAGCCCATGCGGCCCGTCAGGCTGCCGTAAAGGTAGTCCTTGATGTTCATGAACCAACGGGCCCTGCGGTACACGTCGGGCGCATTGTCCTTAAGCCACAGTATCTTCGGAAGCGTGTAGTGGGTGTCGGCCCGGTTGCCGGTCAGGCGGTAGAAGTCCTCGAAGGGAACGACCTCCAGTATGCGCTTCACCTGCTCCTCGGTGCGGCTGTCGGAGTGGATAATATTCGGGTACAGCGCCTTGCCGTCCTTGTCCACGGGGATGCAGCCGTTCATGGTGCCCGACAGGCCCACGCAGGCGATGCGCTGGGGGTTTACCTGCAACAATAATTCGCGTATGCCGTCCAGCATGGCCTCCAGGATCACATCCGGGTCCTGCTCGGCCCAGTTGGGGTGGGGGTATTGGGTGGGGTAACCCCGCCGTACCGCGAAAAGGGCTTCGCCCTTGACGTTGAACAGCGTGCATTTGCAGCCGGTGGTGCCGGTGTCACAGGTCATGATCAGGTCTTTTTCCACGGATCATCGCCTCCTTTGTCGCGTATGGGTGCCGCCTACACGGCGTTGCAGCAGGATCTGGCCCGCCGCGGCGCCCACCAGTGACGTCAGCGCCGTCAGCAGCGCCGGCCCGGCGGGCGGGGCGTAGCCCCAGATGAGCAGGTTCGCCCCGTACAGCATCGGCGCGGGGGGGATCCATGCCAGGTAGTTGTTCAGGCCCCGGCGCACCGCCTGGCAGGCCGTGAACAGCCCCGCGACGGGCGCGAAAAACCACAGCATCAGCGCCCGGGGCAGCGCCCCGGCGCCCTCGCTGAGCGCAACCAGCACGCCTGCCGCCGCCATTTCAATCACCTGTAGGGCCAGCGCCCGAAGCCATCTGTGTTTCATGGTGATATTATACTCTTTATGTCGGGGGGGAGTCAAATAAATTCTGAAATATCGAGGCGTTGGCGGAATCGCCAAGGGTAGAGCAAAGGGAACAGTCAACAGGGAACAGGGAACAGGAATGGCGGCTGACGCGATCCTTAACAACGCTAACTTGCCGGGGGTATCGGGGGCGGAGCGCCCC
>ONJE01000436.1 GCA_900318045.1 uncultured Eubacteriales bacterium | reverse complement strand
TTACCTGGCGGGTAATCAAGGGTTTTGCAGGCTGCGGATGGCTGAAAGTCACCCGCTAGACTGCCGCCCATATTGTGCGGTATTTCCTTAAGGAAATACTGCACAATTGGGTAGTGGCATGGTGAGGTGAATTTTAGTCAGGCGTGGCTTGCAAATTTCGCAGGCTTACTGGGTTCGAGCGCCCGGAAAACTCTCCAGTGGAGAGTTTTCAGCAAGAACGGGCTGGCAAGCCCTGGAGGTATGTCAAGGAATTTGCGGGCTTCGGATGGCTGAAAGTCATCCGTCAGGCTGCCACCCATATTGTGCGGTATTTCCTTAGCTGTCCTGAGCATGACCGCGAATGCGGCGAAGTCGAAAGATCTTCCTTCTGTTCGATTACGCTTTCGGACCGCTGTAAAACTCGGTCTGGGTGGGATTCTTTTGGATCAGCACAGAGTTTTGGTCGAACACTTCAATCAGCTCGTCCGCAGCGGCATGCACCGCTTCCTCGGTGGTATCCGACAGGTAGATCACCAATGTGTACTCCTGATATTCGATGCCGTCACTGATCCAGCCGCCGTCGGCCTCCTGTATGGTGTAGCCGCCGAAGTGCCGGATAAGGATTTCCTTCGCCTTATCCATGGCCTCAGCCTGGGTGAATACGGGCTTATTGGTATCCTTGCCATTGGTACCCAGGTACATCACGTACTGCACGTTCGCCTCAGCCGCGGGCGCCGGGGCATCAATAGGCACGATGTCCTCGGCCAGATCGTCCAGCCAGTGGAACTCGTTGGTCTTCACCACGTCCTCGCCATAGATGGTCTTCCAGTCGTTGGCCATGGAGATCACATGGTAGCCGGACGCCTCCCACTTGGCCTTCAATTCCTGAGCCTTCCCGACATTGCCGTAGTCCCGGACCTCGTCGTCAGCGACCAGCATAAAGGCCGCGCTCTTGTATTTGTTGTGGAAGATGGTGTAGTTGTGCATGGATGTGTCGCCGCCGCTATTGCCGAAGGACAGCACAGGCTGGCGACCGATCTCCCGGGCGATAAGCAGCACCTTGTTGGTTTTCAGATTCTTGATGACCAGCTTGTCGGTACGAACCAGGGTATCGTTGTTGGTGTAGACGTACCGCAAGCCGTCCGTATCGCCCTGGTTGGTGGCCTCCAGCTGAACGTCCATGCCGATGATGTTTTCATAGGGGATATCCAGCACACCCTCGACATAGGTGCGGCAGATGAACCGGTCGCTGCCGCTGACGATGTAGCACTTGAATCCGTTGGCCTGGAGGTATTCCACCACCTCGATCATCGGCTGGTAGAAGGTCTCGGCGTATGTCATGTTCTCAAAGCCGTCTGCCTCGCGCACCAGCTGACGGGTGACAAAATCGGCAAACTCGTTCAGCGTCATGCCCGCGTAGGCCTTGGCCGCGTGATTGGCATGAAGCAGGTCCATGCCGTCCGGGTAAGAGCGATCCAGACTGTGGTCGCGCAGCATGCGGCCGAACTCCAGCATCTCGGTATCGGGATGGTAACTGGGGTCCGCCAGGATGCGCCTGGCCAGCAGGTAGTACTCCAGGTAGGTGGGGTTCAGCTCCGCGCACAGCGTGCCATCCATGTCAAAGGCGGCGATGCGGTCCACCGGCGGAATGTAGTCGGACGAGGATTCGTCCGTCACCGCCTCGACATACTCCACCAGCGTCTTCAGGGCCGGAGCATCCGTGTTCCAGAGGGTGAAGACCTCGGTATCCGCCCCGGCATGCACATCCTCCGCCAGTGCAAAGCCCATCATGCCAGTCAGCGCCAGCGTCATCGCAACCAACACGGCGATTGCAGCATTCATCTTCTTCATAGCTTCCTTCTCCTACAGAATATTATATGACTCATCGGCACGCTCAGGCGGTCTGCGGCTTCAGCTTTCCGATGAGCTTGAGCACCAGCGGGAACAGGGCGATATAATAGCCGGTGTAGATGATGGAGAACACGAGCTTGCCCCAATGGGAGCCGAGCCATTCATTCATCAGCGGGCTCAGGTAAGACTTCAGAAGCACCATGCCCACCAAACCAACGATGCTCACGACGATGCAAAGTACGTCAAATTTCCGGGGCTCGAACCTGATCCAGTGCTTCTCGATATAGCGGGCGATGATGAAGCCCATCATCTTGCCCAGGTCGCCGTAGCC
>ONJE01000437.1 GCA_900318045.1 uncultured Eubacteriales bacterium | reverse complement strand
AACGACCTCTTCCGTCTTTCGGCAAAAACGCAAGCGTTTTCACCGAAAGCCACCTTCCCCTGAAGGGGAAGGCTACTTTTGGACACTCTGCCATCTCCCCCACAAATCAAAATTAACCCCCCCACAAGTATGAACAGACAAAAAAGCATTCCAATGAAAATACTCTCACTCACCCTCACCCTGCTGCTGGTCCTGTGTCTTCCTGCCACGGCCCACACCCGGGAGGAGATTCGCGCGGCCTACCGGGTCCTGCCAGAGCGTCCCAACGAATCCCCCTATGCCGCGCTGCCGGGGGTATCGGCCCCCTACGCGGCCGGGGCGCTGACCGATGCCGCCCGGGCCGAGGCTCTGGGCTTCCTGAACTTCGCCCGGTGGCTGGCGGGGTTGGAGCCGGTCGCGGAGAGCGGCATCTACGACTACCAGTGCCAGCACGGCGCGACGCTGCTGGCAGCGCTGGACTACGTGGACCACAACGCTCCCCCGCCAGGCGACATGGACAGCGACTTCTACGATTCGGCCCACATCGCCACCACGTCGGGTTGCATCGCCCGTTTCAACTGGATGCGCCCGACGATCCTGCGGGAGGGTGTGGAGTACTTTCTGCGGGACGACGGCGAGGAGAACCTGAACACCCTGGGCCATCGGCGCTGGGCGCTGAACCCGATGATGTCCGCCACCGGCTTTGGGCTGGCGAACGCGAAATCGGGCATGAGCTACGTGCTGATGTACGCGCATGACCTGGGCATGCCCGACGCCCAATGGAACCGCGTGTGCTGGCCCGCCGCCGGGGATTTCCCCGCCGAACTGATCCACGACCACCTGGCCTGGTCGGTGGTGCTGAATCCCGAAGACTACGACTTGAGCAGCCTCAATCCCGTCGTGACGCTCGCCGAATCCGTCAGCGGCCTGAGCTTCCGGTTTTACCCCGCCAGCGGCGTCGGCGACGGCTTCTGCGCCCTGAACTCAGAGGGCTACGGCGCGGGGCCCTGCATCATGTTCCGCCCGGATTTTTCCGGCACCGACTTCACCGACTACCTGCAAAACCAGCGCTGGCACGTGCACATAGAGGGCCTGGCCGATTCGGACGGCGACCCTGCGCCCATTGACTACGACGTAAACATGGTCTCCCTGACGGTCCAGGACGCCGTCAACGTGGAACTGAGCCCCTTGGAGGCCAACCTCGCCCCCGGGGACACATTGCAGATGGAAGCCGCCGTGATTCCCACCTACGCCGACGACCTGTCCGTCACCTGGCACAGCAGCGACCCCGCCGTCGCTACAGTGAACGAAAGCGGCCTGGTGACCGCCGTCGGCTCCGGGGCGTGCGAGATCACCGCCACCTGCGCGGGTGGGTATGAAGACCGGTGCAGGGTGGCCGTCAAATGATGAAAGACCGTCATATCGTCTGCGCCGATATGACGGTCTTTCATAAGATCCCTATCCCCTGTATAGCGCCTTGCGCACGGGTCGGGCCAGCAGGCTGGCGGCCACGATCTTCACGGCATCGCCGGGCAGGAACGGAATCACGCACATGCTCATCGAGGCGGCCAGAGTGTTCTTCGTCTGAATCATGAACCAGGCCGTGCCGATCAGGTACAGCACCGCCGTGCCCAGCACCATGAACGTGGGCAGCTTCCACTGGGGGCCGGTCTCGGGGCTGTTGGGTGTCACGGCCAGGCCGGTGATCAGCGCGCATGGCAGGTAGCCAATCAGGTAGCCGCCGGTGACGCCGATCAGCTTTTGGAAGCCGCCCTGGAAGCCGGAGAACACCGGCACGCCCACCAGGCCCAGCAGCAGGTAGATCGCCACCGCCAGCGTGCCCTTCTTCGCTCCCAGCACGGCGCCGGCCAGGTAGACGGCAAAACTGGCCAGGGACAGCGGTATCGGCCCGATGGAGATGCTCAGCGGCCCCGCCACGCACAACAGCGCCGCCATGACGGCAGTAATGGTCATATCCTTTGTCTTCATGTATGATTCCTCTTTTATTTGTCTTAGGTCGATCAATATAATTCTGATTTGTCGGGGAGACGAGGGAACAGGGAACAGGGAACAGGGAACAGGAATGGCGGCTGGCGCGATCCGTAACAACGCTAACTCGCCGGGGGTATCGGGGGCGGAGCGCCCCGATT
>ONJE01000441.1 GCA_900318045.1 uncultured Eubacteriales bacterium | reverse complement strand
ATTATTCAAAGCTGGACATCATCGCCCTGAACATGATGGTGGATTATTCCTCCGACAAATTCCGGAACAGCCTGGCCGAGGGTCTCCGCTTCCTCGCCGCCCATGAAGCGCCCTACCTGATTCATTGCGTGATGGGCAAGGACCGCACCGGCTTTGCCTGCGCCCTGCTGGAATGTCTGATGGGCGCAACCGCCGGGGAGGTGGTGGCGGACTACATGGAGACCTACTACAATTTCTATGGTGTCAGGCCCGGCACGGAAAACTATGAGATCATCGCCAACGGCAACTTCCGCGGAATACTGGCCAAGACCTTTAATGTGGAGAGCATCGACAGCGCCGACCTCGCCGCCTGCGCCGAGGCGTATCTCACGAAGCTCGGCCTGACGGGCGAGGAGATCGCCGCGCTCCGGGAAAAGCTGGGGACGGACATCAAATGACAAGACAAGAAGGGACAACAGTTCAAATGGAAGTACGCACACGCTTTGCGCCCAGCCCCACGGGTTATATGCACCTGGGCAACCTGCGGACGGCGCTGTACACCTACCTCTACGCCCGCAGCAAGGGCGGCAAGTTCATACTGCGCATCGAGGACACCGACCAGGAGCGCGAGGTTCCAGGGGCTGTGGACGTGATCTACAACTCCATGCGCATCGCCGGCCTGAGCCACGACGAGGGTCCAGACGTGGGCGGCCCCTGCGGCCCCTATGTGCAGTCCCAACGCAAGGACACCTACATGCCCTACGCGAAGCAGCTCATCGAATCCGGCCACGCCTACTACTGCTTCTGCACCAAGGAGCGGCTGGAGGAGGCCCGCAAGGCCGCCGAAGCCCAGGGCGAGAACTTCAAATACGACAAGCACTGCCTGCGTCTTTCAAAAGAGGAGATACAGGCCAGGCTGGACGCCGGCGAGGAATACGTCATCCGCCAGAACATCCCCACCGAGGGCAAGGCGGGCTTCGACGACGTGATCTATGGCCACGTGGAGGTGGATTGCGACACGCTGGACGACAACGTGCTGATCAAGGCCGACGGCTTGCCCACCTACAACTTCGCCAACGTGATCGACGACCACCTGATGGGCATCACCCACGTGATGCGGGGCAACGAGTATCTCTCCAGCGCCCCCAAGTACAACCTGCTGTATGCGGCGCTGGGCTGGACGCCGCCCACCTACGTGCACCTGACCCCCGTGATGGTGGAGGGCACCTATAAAAACAAGAAGACCGGCGAATACCAAATGGCCGTGGACGAGAACGGCATGCCCGTACTGGACGAAAACGGCAATCCGGTGAAGGCCATCGTGAAGCGCAAGATGTCGAAGTCCCAGGGCGATCCCTCCTTCGAGGATCTGCTGGCCCAAGGCTACCTGGTGGAGGCCGTCATCAACTACCTGGTGCTGCTGGGCTGGAGCCCCAAGGGCGAGCGGGAGTTCTTCACGCTGAAGGAGCTGGAGGAGGCCTTCGACCTGGAGGGCCTGAGCAAGTCCCCCTCGGTGTTCGACATGCAAAAGTTGAACTGGTTCAACGCCGAGTACATCCGCAAACTGAGCCCGGAAAAGTACCTGGAGCTGGCCACCCCGTGGCTGGAGAAGGTTCTGGACCCAAGCAAATTCGACTTTAAGCGCCTGGCGGAGCTGCTGCAGGGGCGCACCGAGGTGTTCAACCAGCTGCCGGGCATGATCCGCTTCCTTGCGGAGCTGCCGGAATTTACCAATGACCTGTATGTGAACAAGAAGCAGAAGTCCACGCTGGAGAGCGCGAAGACGGCCCTGAACGCCGCGCTGCCGCTGCTGGAGGGCATCGACAACTGGACCGAGCAAGAACTCCACGACCGGGTGATGGAAGCCATTCCCACCCTGGGCATGAAAAACGGCCAGTTCCTCTGGCCGCTGCGCATCGCCATCTCCGGCCAGATGTCCACCCCCGGCGGTGCGTTTGAAATCGCCTACCTGCTGGGAAAGGACGAAACGCTGAGAAGGCTGAAGAGAGCTCTCGGTAAATTCTGATTTGTCGAGCTGAGAGAACCCCTCCGGCGCTGCGCGCCACCTCCCCTTTCAGGGGAGGCATTTGGGCTAATTTGCCGGGGGTATCGGGG
>ONJE01000442.1 GCA_900318045.1 uncultured Eubacteriales bacterium | reverse complement strand
CCCGGTTGTTGCAGAGGATTGTCACCCAACTGGAAAGCGACCTTGCATACAGCAAAAACGCGCCATCTTCATAGCGATAGATGGCGTAGACCGCATCCTTGCCTTCGCTGTTGGGGTGACGGTTGATCACCGTCTCCCCCTTCCTGGCCATGGCCATATCCTCATCGGTCAAGCTGCTGTAGCGCTCGTCTGAACTGTACACCACCGTTCCGTCCGACGCAAACAGTGCCTGGGACGAGCCCTCCGCCGCCTTCATCGTAGCAAGCGTTTCCACACGGTTTTCCATAGAGTCGGTGCGGCTGAAGTCGCCTGTCAACTGACAGGCGACATACAGATCATGCTCCATCTCCGCGTTGGCCCTGTTCGCAAGATTGGAACAGTTATAGGTCAGCAGCAGTGCGAGGGCAACCAGTGAAACCAGGGTCACAATCAATGTAACCCTTGATTTCATAGGCGATTCTCCTGACGGTCGTTGAACTTATAACCCACGCCGCGTATCGTTTCGATATAATGAGCGTCGTCGCCCAGCTTTTGGCGGATGTGGCGGATGTGGACGTCGACGGTGCGGGTTTCACCGTAGAATTCATAGCCCCAGATGCGGTCCAGCAGGAAGTCGCGGGTCAGCACCTTGCCGCGGCTGAGCACCAGCAGCTTCAACAGTTCAAACTCCTTCAGCGTCAGGGACAGCTTTTCACCGTTGCGGAAGGCTTCGTAATTGCCCACGTCGATGGTCAGGCCGCCCACGTGGAGTATGCCCTCCTCTTCGTTCTGGGGCGCAGCACGGCGCAGCAAGGCCTTCACGCGAGCGATCAACTCACGTACAGAGAAAGGCTTGGTGATGTAATCGTCGGCACCCAGTTCGAGGCCAAGGATCTTGTCCACTTCGTCGCCCTTGGCCGTGAGCATGATGATCGGGATATCCGCGGTCGTGGGCGCACTCTTGAGACGGCGGCAAACCTCCATGCCATCGATTCCGGGAAGCATAATATCCAGCAGCACCATCGCCGGACGCTCATGGGCACAAACCACCAGCGCGTCTTCGCCCGTGGCGGCAGTGACTACCCGATAGCCGGAAGCCTCGAGATTGAATGACAGTAACTCAAGAATATGGGCTTCATCGTCAACGGCCAGAATCAGTTCGTTTGCCATGTGCGTATCCTCTCTTTTTTATCGTATTTGGTTATCTGGCGGCTTCGCCGTCAGCAGTACCCGCGTCAAAATCAGCCAGCAGGCGGTTCAGCTCGTCCCGGAAGGACTGTATATCCCTGAACTGGCGATATACCGAGGCAAAGCGCACATAGGCTACCTCATCCAATCGCTTCAGGCCGTCCATTACCAGTTCGCCCACCATCTTGCTGGTGATCTCGGAATCCGGCTGGTTGTTCAGCTTGCGCTCGATGTCCCGTACCAGCGCGTCGATCTCGCCCAGGGACACCGGGCGCTTCTCGCAGGACTTCACAATGCCGGAGCGCAGCTTCTCCACATCGAAAGCCTCCCGCGTCTGATCCTTTTTGATGATCATCAACGGCACCAACTCGATGCGCTCATAGGTGGTGAAGCGCCGTCCGCATTTTTCGCACTCCCGGCGCCGTCGAATGGAGGTGCCGTCCTCGTTCTGGCGGGAATCCACCACGCGGCTCTGGGTACAGCCGCACCAGGCACATTTCATCCATTCATCACCCCTATAATATTATACACAAATAACAACATAAAGTCCAGCCCTTTTTTTAGGAAATACCGCACAATGCGTTACAGCTCAGAGTCCTGATTTTTCGGAAACCTTCCGCCTCGCTCCGCTCGTCACCTCCCCTTTCAGGGGAGGCCATTTTCTCAAAGCCTCCCCTGAAAGGGGAGGTGGCCCTGCCGTAGGCAGGGTCGGAGGGGTTCACAGCATCCATCCTGAGCTGTAACCACAATGCGGCGGGACATCTGGAGGAAAAGGCACCGCCAGATGTCCCGCCGTATTGTGCGGTATTTCCTTAAGGAAATACCGCACAATTAAGGTAGTCGATTGGCGAGTGCATTTTTCGTCAGATGCGCCTGCAAATTTCGCAGGCTTACTGGCGGTAAGTCAAGGA
>ONJE01000443.1:4152-4879 GCA_900318045.1 uncultured Eubacteriales bacterium | reverse complement strand
GAAGGCGCTGAAGGACAGCAACAGACACAGTGCAAGGATAAGGGTCAATGCTTTCTTCATGGTTACTTCCTCCTTATAATATGCTCTCGATGAGCCGTTTGGTGTAGTCGTTCTGCGGATTCCGGATGACCTCGTCGGGGATGCCTTCCTCCACGATGCTGCCCTTGTACATCACCAGCACCCAGTCGCAGAATTGCTGGACCAGCGCAATGTCATGGCAGATAAACAGAATGGAGAGGTTCAGTTCTCGCCGCAGATCGGACAACAGCGCCAGGATCTCCGTCTGGATGGTCACGTCCAGCGCGGAGGTCGCCTCGTCGCAGATCAGCAGCCTAGGCTTTATGGCGATAGCCCGGGCAATGGCGGCGCGCTGGCACTGGCCGCCGGAAACCTGGTGGGGATAGCGCTTCGCAAACTCCGGGGGCAGGCCACACTGCTGAAGCAGCTGCGCCACCTGCTCGCGGACGGCGCTTTGGCTGTGGCCGAAGTTCCGCAGGCTCTCGCCGACGCCGTCCCCCAGCGTGTGCCGTGGGTCGAAGGATTCGGTGGGCGTCTGGAACACCATCTGCATCTTCCGGTAGGCCGTTTGCAGCTGCCTGCCCTTCAGGCGGGTGATGTCCTCCCCGTCCAGAACGATCTGTCCCTCGGTGGGGTCGATCAGCCGCGTAATCAGGTTTGCGACGGTGCTCTTGCCGCTGCCGCTCTCGCCGATGATGCCGAGGCACTG
>ONJE01000443.1:0-4118 GCA_900318045.1 uncultured Eubacteriales bacterium | reverse complement strand
CCTTCGTGAGGTTGTCCACCCTCAAAATCGGTCCCACGGGCATCACCTCCTGAGTCTCGGCACGGCGGCCATCAGCTTCTGGGTGTACAACTCCCTTGGCCGCTCCAGCACCTGTCGGGTCTCGCCGTATTCCACCATTTTGCCGTCCTTCATCACCAGCACCCGGTCCGCCATCGCGCCGATGACGCCGATGTTGTGGGTGACGATCACGATAGCCGTGCCGAAGGTCTTCCGCACCAGCAGCATCTCTTCCACCACCTGCTTCTGGACGGATACGTCCAGCGCCGAGGTGGGTTCGTCCGCCAGCAGGACCTTCGGGTTCAAAAGCATCGCCGCTGCGATGCCCACGCGCTGCTGCATGCCGCCGGACAGCTCAAAGGGATAGCTGTTCAGGATGCGCTGAGGATCATCAAAACCTATCTTTTGTAGCAGCTCCACGGCGCGGCGGTTGAATTCGTCCTTGCCCACCGGTTCATGCTCGGTCATGCTCTCGTAAAGCTGCGCGCCCACGGTGCGGATCGGGCAGAAGGACGCGCCCGCCGATTGGAAGATCATGCCCAGCTCCGGGCCGTTCAGCTTGCGAATCTGTGCCGGGGACAGGTCAGGCAGATCATGATCTTTATAATAGATGTCGCCCCGCGTCACCTGGCCGGCGGGTCCCAGCAGCCCCATGGCCGCCTTGATGACGGTGGACTTACCGCTGCCGCTCTCGCCGACGATGCCGAGGATCTCACCATCCTCCAGCGTGAAGCTGACATCCTGCACCACGACTTCTCCGTTGTAGGCGATGTCCACATGCTCGTATCTCAGTATCTCAGCCATGTCAACGCCCCCTTGCCCTGGGATCAGCATAATCCCGAACGGTATCGCCGAGCAGGTTGAAGATCATCACCGAGACGAATATCGCAAATCCGGGGGCCAGCGTGATCCACGGCACCGTGGTCATCAAGGCCCGGTTCTCGCTCATCATGCTGCCCCACTCGGCAATGGGCGGCTTCGCGCCGAGTCCCAGGAAGGACAGCCCCGCCAGCTCCATCATCATCGTGCCGATGTCCAGCATCGAAGTGACCAGTATGGGGCCGATGATGTTGGGCAGGATGTGCTTGGCCAGGATCTTCACCGTGCCGCTGCCGGACAGCCGCGCCGCCCTGAGCCAGGGCGTCTCCTTCTGGGAAAGCGTCTGGCTTCGGGCGATTCTTGCGTACTTCGGCCAGCTGATGGCCGCCAGCGCGAATATGGCGTTGTGCAGGCCGCCGCCCAGCACGCCGGCCACCGCCAGCGCGAACACCAGGCCGGGGGAGGCCAGGAACATATCCGATATGCGCATCAGCACCGTGTCGGTCTTCCCCCCGTGCCAGCCGCAGAACACGCCGATCACAGTACCGATGACCGTGATCACCGCCACCAGCAGCAGCGTCGAGAAGATGGACGTGCGGCTGCCGACGATCACCCGGGAGAGCATGTCCCGCCCGTAGCGGTCGGTGCCGAAAATGTGCTGAGCGCTCGGCGCAGCCTTGGCGTTGGAAAGGTCCTGCAAATAGGGATCGTAGGGCGTCAGGTACTCGGAGAACAGCGAGCAGAGGATCAGCAGCACGGCCAGTATGCCGAAGACGATCAGCCGCGCCTTCACGGTGTCCCGCCTGATCCTGGCGGGGCGAACGGTAGGCTGTTTCATCATCCGTCCACCGCCCCCAATCGAATACGCGGATCGAGCGCGTGATACAGCAGGTCAGTGATCAGGTTGACCAGTACATAGATGACGGCCATCCAAACCACATAGGCCTGGATCAGTGGATAGTCGCGCATGGTGATGGCGTCCACGGCCAGCTTGCCCACGCCGTCCCACATGAATATGGATTCAATGATGGCCGTGCCGCCCAACAGGCTGCCGATGGACAGCGCCAACAGCGTCACGATGGTCAGCATCGAGGACTTGATGACGCTCCGCCACAGCACCACGCTGCCGCGCACGCCACGCCTGCGCGCCGATGACATAGTCCTTGTTCAACTCCTCCAGTACCGTGGCCCGTACCTGGCGCATGTACTTGGCGGACATGGAAATTGCCAGCGTCAGTGTAGGCATCATGGCGCTTCGGATGGAGGTGCCGTTGGAGATGACGGGTAGCCAGTTCAGCTTGATGGCCAGCAGCTGCATCAGCAAAAGCGCCACGAAGAAGTTGGGCAGGGAATTGCCGATGAAGCTCAGGAAACGCAGGCAGTAATCGATGATCTTATCGTGCTTCACCGCCGCCAGCACGCCCAGCGGGATGGAAATGACGATGGTCAGCAGTATGGACAGCGCCGTCAGCAGCAGCGTCGCGGGGAGCTTGGACACGAAGGTTTGGAACACGTCGCGCCCGGAGACATAGCTGACGCCCATATCCCCACGGAGCATTCCGCCCAGCCAGGCGAAATATTGGTTCACAAAGGGCTTGTCCAGGCCCAGCTCGGCGCGCTTTAAGTCGATGACCTCCTGGGAAACCGCACCTTTATTGGCGTACATCTCCGTCATGGCGTCGCTGCCCGCCAGCCGCATCATCGCAAAGGACAGGAAGGTGATGCCGATCAGTATCGGGATCAGCTGAATCAAGCGCCTGAGCGCGTATCGCCCCATGAAGCCTCCCTCCTTTCCGGTACCCAGCAGTCGGTTTTGTAATAGTTATAAGGCACAATGACGTGCAGATTCAGGTGATCGGGTAGACCCAGGCCACGCTGCCCGCCACCGGTAATTTCGCCATGATGAGCTTCAGCGCGCCGATGCGCACGATACACATGTTGACGCGTATGATCAGCATGGTCGGCAACGCCTTGCCCGCACCGCGGATCGCGCCGCCGCAGGTCTCCAGGAACACACAGACGATATACAGCGGGAAGGTCACGCGAATGATGGCCGGACCGAGACGGCTGCCCAGATACAGCGGCTGGGCAATAGCGTTCAGCTGCCGGTCAACCGGCCCTTTCGTCAGCCCCATTATGCCGTTCCCGGAAAGCCGTTTATACTTCAAAGGCATCTGTGAAACCAGAGTCCTTTGTATTTTCAACCAACTCTTATAATTATAAAGGCAAAAAAATAGCTCCGGAAGCCCCGTAGGGGGATATTGGAGCCTTTTTTTATATCTATTTTACTTTCCTCTCGCAAATCTCATTCAATTCAATGATTTTCACAGCTTCATGGAGATATCGAAGTCGGTTTCCGGGCAACACAGCAGCGCTATCCTGCCGGGCGTGATTTTAATCATGTCTGTTGACATGACACAGCGCGGCGCAGTCCGCGACCACCAGCAGGTGCGCATGGTGAAAGTACGGCGCGGTTTCGGAGATCTTTTAAAGCTTGATCGGCCATTGCAGCAGCTTGAAGCCTTCACCGCACTCAAGGCGCTCCAACGTGGCAAAGGGATCTGCCGCTGCCCCAGGGATTATAGGGGGTGCATGATGGGCAATAGCAATCAGCCTTCGATTCACGGTAGAGAAGGGGCCGTGCCGTTCAGCGCAGCACAGCCCGCTATATAGAGAATCAATCAGGCTTGGGAGGAATCTGATTGAGTTCAGGTTCATTATATCGGCGCGGACGATTTCTCCGCAAGCCTCCCCCGGGGATATTTGCCCTCGATTTTCCTGGGAATTAACACTTGTGATGATAATTCTTGTTTGCTGCCTTCCAGGTGATCAGGGCGAGATTCAGGTGGCTGACATCGTGTATGCCGCCATTCTCCACGACTTCATCGCGGTAGGCGCGCTTCCAGGTGATCAGGGCGAGATTCAGGTGGCTGACATCGTGTATGCCGCCATTCTCCACGACTTCATCGCGGTAGGCGCGTATGCCCTCGGACGCCTTTACGGGATCCATTCCAAACAGGCTCAAGTAGACCTCGTTGGTTTGGCGGAACTCTTCGGGATCGCGGTCGTATTCCTCGTGAACGATATAATCGACCCTCTCGGGCTTTCGGCCCATGAGCGTCAGAATATCGAAGTAACGCTGCGCCTCCGTCGCCATGCCGCCCACGGGGCGCACGTCCATACGCCGCATCAGCTCTCGCCGGTGCAGGTCATAGGAGCCCCGCGCAACGGTCACCAAACCGCAGTAGCCCCGCGACAGCTTCTCCATGCTCCGCAGCTCA
>ONJE01000444.1 GCA_900318045.1 uncultured Eubacteriales bacterium | reverse complement strand
TACTCCCCGGTAAGTTAGCGTTTGGAACGCGGCAGTCGCTATTTCTAATCCCTATTCCCTAATCCCTAATCCCTGCGCGTCAGCTCGACAACTCAGAATCTACAGCGTCACCTCGTCGCTGAACAGGTCGGTCAGTATCTTTTCCTTCACGTCGCCGATGGTCGTCTCGCGGATCTTCTGCCGCAGGGGCAGCACGGAGCGCGGGGAGACCGACAGCTCGTCGATGCCGATGGCGAGGAAGGTCTCGGTCAGCTCCAGGTCAGCCCCAAGCTCGCCGCAGATGCCGACCCACACGCCGTTCTTGTGGGCGTTGTCGCAGACCATCTTCAAAAGGCGCAGCACGGCCGGGTGATGGGGGTTGAAAAAGCGTCCCAGGTCGTTGTTCTGGCGGTCGCAGGCCAGGGTGTACTGGGTCAGGTCGTTGGTGCCGCAGGAGAAGAAGTCCACCAGCTTGGCCAGCCGGTCGCTCATCACGGCGGCGGCGGGGGTTTCGATCATGATGCCGATCTGCACGTCGTCGGCGAAGGGCTTGCCCTCTGCCGTCAGCTCCTTCTTGACCTGCTCGCACATCTTCTTGGCTTCCTTGACCTCCCAGACGCTGGTGACCATCGGGAACATGATGCCCAGCTTGCCGAAGGCGGAGGCGCGGTACAGCGCGCGCAGCTGGGTCTTGAAGATCTCGGGCCGGTTCAGGCAGATGCGCAGGGCACGGTTGCCCAGCGCCGGGTTTTCCTCCCTGGGCATCTGGAAGTAGTCGATCTGCTTGTCCGCGCCGATGTCCAGCGTGCGGATGACGACCTCCTTGCCGCCCATGTCAGAAAGGACCTTCTTATAAGCCTCGAACTGGTAATCCTCGGAGGGATAGTCGGAGCAGTTCAGGTACAGGAACTCGGAGCGGAACAGGCCTACGCCGCCGCCGTCGTTGCTCAGCACCACGGGCACATCCTCGGGATTGCCGATGTTGCAGAAAACCTTGATGCTCTGGCCGTCCCTGGTGACATTGGGCTGGCCCTTCAGCTGTTCCAGCAGCTTCTGGCGCTTCAGCTGCTCCTCCCGCTTGGCCATCATTACGGATCTTGTGGCCTCGTCGGCATCCAGTATCACGGTGCCGGTAGCGCCGTCAACGATGCATTCGCGGCCCTCGTATTCCGGCTTCAGCTGGTCGCCCACGCCGATGATGGCGGGGATGCCCATGGTGCGGGCCAGAATCGCCGTATGGCTGGAGCCGCTGCCGCCCTCGGTGACAAAAGCCAGTATCTTGCTCTTGTCCAGCTGCACGGTCTCCGAGGGGGCCAGGTCGTCCGCTGCCAGGATCACGGGCACGGGGCTGTCAATGCCGCCCTGAACCACGCCGGTCAGTATGCCGATGATGCGGCCGGACACATCCTTCACGTCTGCGGCGCGGGCCTGCATGTAGGTGTCGTCCATCTGGGCGAACATGTCGGCGAACTGGGCGGCGACGTCGGTGACGGCGGCCTCGGCGTTCAGCTTTTCATCCTGGATCAGGCCCTGGATGGCCTCGACATAGTCATCGTCCTCGGCCATCATCTGGTGGGTCTCGAACAGGAACGCGGCCTCCTCGCCGGCCTCCTTGAGGGCCTTTTCATACAATTCGCCCAACTGGTCAATGGCCTTTTTCTGGGCGGCCTTGAAGCGGCTCCACTCGGCCGCGGCGTCCACCACCTTAATGCGGCGGATGACGCTCTTCGCGCGCTGGTAGTAGTACAGCGGCCCCATGGCCACACCGGCGGATACGCCCTTGCCCTGGATTGAAATCATGGTATATTCCTCCGTTTCGTTTTTTTATTTGGAAACAGGCGGCTGCCTGATCTTTTCGCGGCTGAAGCGGATCAGGGGCTGGCCGGCCTTGACCTGGTCGCCCTCCTTCACCAGGCATTCGAAGCCCTCGCCGTTCATGGCCACGGTATCCACGCCCACATGGATCAGCAGCTCCATGTCGTTGGCGGCGACGCCCACGGCATGCTTGCTCTCGGCCACCGAGGTGATCTCGCCGTCGAAGGGAGCGATCACGATCTCGTTGGTGGGCTGGATGCCCACGCCCACGCCCAGCACGCCGGAGGCGAAGGTATCGTCCGGGATCTGGTCATAGGGGATGACGTTGCCCTTCACAGGCTGCAGGACCTTGCCGTTGGCGCAGCGGATGACGCTGGTGGCGGGCACCTCAAGCGTCACCCGGGCGGACGCCCCGGCGGGGACCGGCTTGGGGGCGTCTTCCTTCCAGATGACGGTGGTCACCACAAAGGCGATGCCCGCGGAGATCAGCAGCTCGACGCAATAGATCGGAATGTTGTTGATGGCCAGCAGGCCGGGGATGCCGGTGACGCCGTAGGTGGTCGCGCCCAGGTGGGTCAGCGATCCGAACAGCGCGCCCACCGCGCCGCCGATGACGCCGGCGATGAAGGGCTTCATGAAGCGGAAGTTCACGCCGAAGATGGCGGGCTCGGTGATGCCCAGGGACGCGGACAGCGCGGACGGGAACGCCACGGACTTCAGCTTGGCGTTCCTGCACTTGATGGCCACCGCAAGGCAGGCGCCGAACTGGGCGAAGTTGGCGGCG
>ONJE01000445.1 GCA_900318045.1 uncultured Eubacteriales bacterium | reverse complement strand
GATCGGGGCGCTCCGCCCCCGATACCCCCGGCAAGTTAGCCCAAATGCCTCCCCTGAAAGGGGAGGTGGCGCGCAGCGCCGGAGGGGTTCTCTCAGCTCAACAAATCAGTATTTGTATGCGACCGAACACTTACAAGGAATTAATATGGGCGTAGCTGTGCGGCAAGGCCCGGGACGATAACTGCCAAGGGGGAAAAATCATTGGATATCTTCAAAAAATGCTATGGTTATTCGCTGGCCAACGAATTACGTGAGAAGGGCATCTATCCCTACTTCCATGCGCTGGAAACCCGCCAGGACACCGAGGTCATCATGGAGGGCAAGCGCCGCATCATGCTGGGCAGCAACAACTACCTGGGCCTGACCACCTGCCCCGAGGTGCAGCAGGCGGGCCTGAAGGCGCTGGAGCAGTACGGCACCGGCTGCAGCGGCTCCCGCTTTTTGAACGGCACGCTGAAGCTGCACCTGGAGCTTGAGGACGCGCTTGCAAAGTTCCTGCACAAGGAAGCCTGCTGCACCTTCTCCACGGGCTTTCAGAGCAACCTGGGCATCATCAGCGCCATCGTGGGCCACGGCGACTATGTGATCTGCGACAAGGAGAACCACGCCTCCATCTACGACGGCTGCAAGCTGAGCTACGGCCGGATGCTGACCTACGGCCACAGCAACATGGAGGAGCTGGAGATCCAGCTGAAGAAGGTGCCCGAGAACGCGGGCTGCCTGATCGTCACCGACGGCGTGTTCAGCATGGGCGGCGACATCTGCAAGCTGCCCGAGATCGTGAAGCTGGCGAAGCGGTACGGCGCGCGGGTGATGGTGGACGACGCCCACGGCCTGGGCGTGATCGGCGAGGGCGGCCGGGGCACGGCCAGTCACTTCGGCCTGGAGGACGAGGTGGACCTGATCATGGGCACCTTCTCGAAGTCCCTGGCCAGCCTGGGCGGCTATTTGGTGGCCGACGCCACGGTGGTGGACTTCGTGCGCCACAACTCCCGCCCGTTCATATTCTCCGCCTCCATCACCCCGGCCAGCGCGGCCATCGCCCTGGCGTCCCTGCGGCACATCGAGGCCCACCCGGAGCTGGTGAAGCGGCTTGCGGACCTTTCCGCCTACATGCGCAAGGGGTTGAAGGCGCGGGGCATACCGATCATCGAGGCCGAGACGCCCATCATTCCCATCTACACCTACACCGCCGAGGCCACGCTGCTGCGGGCGCGGCAGCTGTACGAGGCGGGCGTGTACGTCAACCCCGTGCTGCCCCCGGCCACGCCGCCGGAGCAGTGCCTGCTGCGCACCAGCTACATGGCGAGCCTGAACGAAAAGCTGCTGGACGAGGCCCTGGACATCTTCGGCAGGGTGTTCGCCATGCCGGCGGAATGACAATACCGTTGGACAACAATATGTAGGGGCGCCGCATCGGCGCCCCTACAGTCATTATGACCTCACTTTACCCTGATCGTCACCTTCGCCGTCTTGCCGTTGAACGTCTTCACGGTGATGACCGCGGTACCCTTTTTCAGCGCCCTGACCACGCCCTTCTGGTCCACGCTGGCGATCTTGGGCTTGCTGGACTTCCACGTCAGCGCCGAGGCGGTCTTCTTGGGCAGCGTGGCCTTCAGCTTCAACGTCTTGCCCCGCTTCAGCGTCACCGTTCCGGACTTGCTCAGCGTCACGCTGTCCGGCGCGGCCTTGACGGTGATGGTGGCCTCTGCGCTGTAGCCGTTCGCCGCTGTGACCGTGATGACCGCCGTGCCCACCTTCTTCCCGACGACCACGCCCTTCTTCGTGACGGCGGCAACCTTGGAGTTGCTGGATTTCCACTTTAGGGTAGTTGTTGCTTCGGCGGGAACAAGGCTGACTTTCAGGGTCAGCTTTTCCTTTACGCCGAGGGTGGCCTTGGTCTTGTTCAGCTTGACCTTGCTGGGAGTGGGGAGAACCTCGACCTCTATGTAGCTATCATATCCATTATCTGTTTCCACTTGGATATCTGTATAGCCTTCTTTGATAGTGGTAACTACACCGTCTTGGTTGACGGTGGCAATATCCGTATT
>ONJE01000446.1:2054-3180 GCA_900318045.1 uncultured Eubacteriales bacterium | reverse complement strand
CAAAGTGCAGGGCTCCGCACTCGTCTCTCATTCGGACACCTCCTGTCACGGGTCGATCGGCGGGAAAAACATCAGCCGCAGCGAGTTCGCCACCACCAGTATGGTGGACATGTTGTGCATCAGCGCGCTCATCATCACGGAGATGCCGCTGGACGCGCCCAGAATCAGGCCCACCGTGTTGATGCCCACCACCATCGCAAAGTTCTGCTGGACGATGCGCATGGTTTCGCGCGACAACCGCCGCATGGCGTAGATCATCATGGGGTCGTCCCGGCTGATGACCACATCGCTGGTTTCGATTGCGATGTCCGTGGACTTGCCGCCCAGGGAGATTCCCACGTCGGCATAGGCCAGGGCGGGCGCGTCGTTGATGCCGTCGCCCACCATCACCACGCCATTGCCGTGGGTCTGCAATCTCAATACCGCCTCCGCCTTTTCCTCGGACAGCAGCTGGGCCTGGTAGCCGTCCGCGCCGATCAGTTCTGCCACCAGCGCGGCCTGGGCATCCATGTCGCCGGTCAGAAGCTCGATGTCGCCGACGCCGTCGTACCGAAGGCTGTTCACCGCGCGGCGCACGTTTTCCCTCGGGCTGTCCATGGCAAACAGCACGCCCACGATCTCGTCATCTACGCCCACGTAGTTGGCGATGGCCCCGCCGGGCTCCGGCAGGGCATGCCGGGCGGATACCCCGTTCTCTCGCATGAACTTCAGGTTGCCCACGCGCACGGTGCGGCCCTCCACCTCAGTGCGGCTCCCTCGGGAGACCTCGGTGACCACCTCTGTGTGGGCAGGGATCTTCACACCCTGCTCCGCGCCGTAGGCCAGGATCGCGCCGGCCAGCGGATGGGAACTGGTCTCCTCGGAGGCCATGGCCAGGGCCAGCATTTCCTTTTCATCCATGTCACCCACAAGTACCTGAGCGGATACCACCTTCGGCCTGCCCTCGGTGATGGTGCCGGTCTTGTCCAGCAGCACCGTGTTGGCCTCGCTCATCTGCTCGATGTACGCGCCGCCCTTGATGAGGATGCCCTGCTTCACCGCCGAATTGATGGCCGCGGAGAAGGCCGTGGCCGTGGACAGCTTGATGCCGCAGGAGTAGTCGATCACCAGCATCTTGAGGGCCTTC
>ONJE01000446.1:0-2049 GCA_900318045.1 uncultured Eubacteriales bacterium | reverse complement strand
GGCTCAGCAGGAAGTTCAGCGGCACCAGGTAGTTGGAAAAGCGGTCCGCGTAGCGCTGTATGGGCGCCTTCTTGAGCTCGCTGGCCTCCACCATGCCCACGATGCGGGAAACCACCGTCTCATCGCCCACCTTGCGGGCTTCTATGCGGATATTGCCATTCTTCACCAGCGTGCCGGCGAATACCTCGTCACCCTCGTGGCGTTCCACAGGGACGAACTCTCCGGTGATGGCGCTCTGGTCCACCACCGCGGAGCCGGAGCGCACCGTGCCATCCACCGCGATCTTCTCCCCGGTATGCGCCTCAATGAGGTCGCCTGCTCTGGCTTCGGCAATGGGACACCGCTCCAGGCTGCCATCCTCCTTCACCCGCCACACGCTGCCGTCCTCCACGGAGAGCATCTGCTTGATGGAGGAGCGCGTCTTCTCGATGGTATAGGCGGTCATCATCTCCGCCAGGTCGGACAGCGCCAGGATCATCAGCGCCGAATTGGCGTTGCCCAGCAGCAGGCTCGCCACGATGGAGGTCACGGTGAGGAAGTCGGCGTTGGGCCGCAGATCCCGCTTCAACCCGTCCAGCGCGCTCTTTGCGATCGGCGCGGACAGCCCCAGGCTGGCCAGCGCCTGCATGGAGGTGAACTTACCGATGACGCCGGTTCCGGCGCTGCCCTTGAACACAAAATTCCCCAGCGTCAGCGCTCCGGCATTGACGACCAGCCGCTTGGCCAGCGTGCTCACCGGCATGGAGAGCTCTCCCGCCTCCTCCTGCCGGTTCGCGTGTCGGGTGCGATAGACCGTCATGGCGTACTTCTGGATGACCAGGTTGGCCCGCTCCAGCATGGCCGGGGCGTCCAGCCGCTTGGGGTCGTATTCCAGCAGCACGCCGGCGGTGGGCACGTTGATCCGCGCCCGCCTCACCCCCGCGATCCCCGCCAGCTCGGCGGCAAGCTCACGCCGCTCGGCCTGTATGTATTCCAGTCCCGGCACCACCAGGCGCAGACGGCCCGGCAGGCTGTGGGCGATCCGCGCCTTCATCCAGTCCCGTGCGGATTCACGTTTCAACATTTTCATGACCTCTGTTCTTCCTTTGTCCGAGGCAGTCGAAGCACCAGCTGCCGACGGACGCGCTCTGCCAGGGTGCTTTCCGCCACGGGTTTCGCACCGTCCAGCTCCCGCGCGATCTCCAGGCCGGTATCCACCACGATGCCCACCCAGCGCAGGATCTGCCGCGCTCCAACTTCTCCGGGAGTATAGAGCACCAGTATGGTTCCGATGCGCGGATTCAGCCTGACCTCCAGCACGCCGGGCAGCAGTTTCAGCACATCCTCCACGTAGTGCAGATACGGCTTTGCCGCCTCCGGCAGCATAGCGTATCGTGCAAAGCTGAGCCGCAGACGTCCCGGGATATCGCAGTCCACCCTCGGTTTCAGACTGCGCCGGATGAACCCTTCCTCCAGGCTATTCATGGCTGCGCCCCCGGAATATGTTGGATGCCCACCAGAGCAGGGTCATCGCGCCGGGCAGCGCCGCGCCGCTGACGATCATGCCGCGCAGGGCGGCAACGGTCAGGGCAGAGCCCGCCAGCATCCTGCCGTCCATCAGGCCGTTCGTCGCCTCGAGCACGCCGTGGTTGACGCTGTCCCACAGGACGTTCAATCCTTTCTCCATCCGGCTCACCGGCGGCTTCCTGATTGCATTGTCCAATCCCATCAAACGGATGGCCGCGCCTTCCACCACGGCGGCCTCCACCTGGCGCTCGTCATACAGGAACAGCGCCGAACCCGTGCGCCGGTTCAGGCGCACCTCCCGCACCGCGCCGGTGGACTCCATACACTCCTTCATGCGCTGGGCCGCCTCGTCATTTGTGATGACATCCGGCATATACAGTCTCAGGCGTCCGGGAATGCTTGCCCGCACCTCGGCGACGCCCGGAAAGGAGGGCAGCTTCATCCTGTTGCGCGGCCGGTTTCCCGATGCCGTAATCAGCAGACCTGCCGCAGCTGCCGCGGCAGTAATGTACACATGCTTCACGTCTGTTCACCCAACCCTTG
>ONJE01000447.1 GCA_900318045.1 uncultured Eubacteriales bacterium | reverse complement strand
GCTGAGCCTGCTGGGCATGCTGGTGGCGCTGATCATTTCCGTTCCCCTGGGCGTCATCGCCGCCGTACGGCGCAACAGCGTGTGGGACTACTCCATCAGCGTGTTCGCCATGATCGGCGTTTCCGCGCCTACCTTCTGGGTCGGCACCATGCTGATCCTGCTGTTCGCGCTGGAATGGAAAATGCTTCCGTCGGCTTTCAACAATGACTGGACCAGCTTCATCCTGCCTACGATCACCCAGGGCTTCAACATGCTTGCCAGCGTGGTCAGGACCCAGCGCTCCTCCATGCTGGAAGTGCTGAGCTCCGACTATGTGCGTACGGCGCGCGCCAAGGGCGTCAGCCACTTCAGCGCCACCTACAAGCACGCGCTGCGCAACGCGGTGCTCCCCTCGATCACGGTCGCAGGCCTGAACTTCGGACAACTGGTCGGCGGCTCCGTCGCGATCGAAACCGTGTTCGCGATCCCCGGAGTCGGCCGTCTGATGATAGATAACATCAAGCTCCACGATACGCCCACCGTTATCGGCTGCATGGTGTTCGTATCCGTGATGGTCAGCATCATCAACCTGCTGGTTGATATACTTTACGGGCTTATTGACCCGCGTATCAAAGCCCAATATGTGAAGGGAAACAAAAATGGCAAGAGAAAGAACAAGTAAGAAGAAAGAGAGTCAGGCGCGACAGATATGGAAGCGGTTCCGTAAAAACAAGATCGCGATGGCAGCCCTGGTCGTACTTGGGGTCATCATCCTGGCTGCCTGTACTGCTGACTTGTTCTGGGACTATCAGAAGGACGCATGCAAAATCAATGTGCCCCAGAGGCTTCAGAAGCCCTCCGCCGCGCACTGGCTGGGCACGGACGAGCTGGGCCGCGATATGCTGTGCCGCATCGTCTACGGCGCGCGGGCGTCCCTGACGGTCGGTCTGGCGGCCACGACCTTCGCGCTGATCATCGGCGGCATCCTGGGCTCCATCAGCGGCTATTACGGCGGCAAGCTGGATAACGTGATCATGCGCTGCACGGACGTGCTGCTGGCCATCCCCGGCCTGCTGCTGGCCATCGCCATCATGAGCGCGTTCAAGCCGAATGTCTTTTATATCAGCCTTGCCCTGGGTATATCCTACATATCGAAGTTTACCCGCATCGTGCGCTCCGCCGTGCTGACGGTGCGCGAGCAGGAGTATATCGAGGCGGCCAAGGCCATCGGCGCCAAGGACCACACCATCATCCTCAAGCATCTGCTGATGAACTGCATGGCGCCCATCTTCGTGCAGTATGCGCTGGCGATCGGCAGCCGCATCCTCTCGGTGTCCACCCTGAGCTACATCGGCATGGGCATCCAGTCGCCGACGCCTGACTGGGGCAACATGCTGTCCGGCGCGAGAGCGTATATCCGCGGCAACAGCTACCTGGTGCTCGGCCCCGGCATCGCCCTGCTGCTGACCATCAGCGCCTTCAACCTGATCGGTGACGGCCTGCGCGACGCGATGGATCCCCGACTGAAGAAGTAGGTGACGATATGGAAAAAGATTTGAAACCGATGCTTGAAATCAGAGACCTGGTGGTGGAATACCGCACGGAAGAAGAAACCGTCCAGGCGGTGAACGACATCAATCTTACCATATCGAAGGGGAAGTCCCTCGGCCTGGTCGGCGAAACGGGCGCCGGCAAAACCACCACCGCGCTGACGATACTGAACCTGCTTCCCGAAACCACGGGACATATCGTCCGCGGCACGGTCACGCTGGATTCAGAGCCGATCATCAAAATGGACAGCAGCGGGAAAAGCGTCCCGGCGAAGACCGACGCGGAGATGCAGAAGATCCGCGGCGACAAGGTGGCCATGATCTTCCAGGATCCCATGACGGCGCTGAACCCGATCTTCACCGTCGGCGACCAGATCGCGGAATCCGTGCAGCTGCACCAGAAATGCAACGCCAAGGAAGCCGAAAAGCGGGCGGAAGAGATGCTGGAGCTGGTAGGTATCCCGGGCAGCCGTAAAACCGATTATCCGCATCAGTTCTCCGGCGGCATGAAGCAGCGC
>ONJE01000449.1 GCA_900318045.1 uncultured Eubacteriales bacterium | reverse complement strand
AGGGAGGAGGCGTTGTTGGGCGCGCCTTCGGTCATGATGATGACTTGGTCAGCCAGCTTGAAGCAGTTGGTAAAGGCGATGGTGGATACGAACAGCGTGGTCGGTGCCAGCAGAGGCAGCGTGACGTAGATGAAGGTCTTCCAGCCGGTCGCGCCGTCGATGGCTGCCGCCTCCAGTACATCCTGGTTGATGCTCTGGATGCCGGAAAGGAAAAATACCATCAGGTAGCCTGCTTCGCGCCATACGTACATGACCGCCATGGCGGGCAGGACGGTGTCCTTGTTGGAGAGCACGTTGGCCGGCTGCAGGCCGAAGCTGACCAGCAGCTGGTCGAAGAGGCCGTTCCGCGCCATATAAATGAACATCCACACGCTGGCGATGGCGATCATGGGCATGACAGACGGGTAGAAGAAGGCGGAGCGGATGAACCCGATATGCCTGCCCCTGCGGTTGACCAGCAGCGCGAGGCATAAGCCGAGGATCATGCTGGGGATCACCGTGATCAGCGCAAATACCAGCGTGTTCCGCATGACCTTCCAGAAGGTGCTGTTGCCGAACAGGTAGGTATAGTTTTCCAGCGCGATGTATTCAGGCACTTTACCCATCCTGTATTTGAACAGACTCAGATACACGCTGCGGAACACCGGATATACCGTGAATACCAGCATGATGGCCAGGGCCGGTACCAGCAGCATCCATCCCTGCAATGCCTCCTTGCGGCGGCGGCCAGTGGCGGAACGCGTCATTTTCGATTCCTTTCTTTCGCGGCATAGAAGAAGGATAGATCATCGTCAGCGGCAAAATACGAGAGGACGGCGGAGCCGCAGACGTTCCCTGCAGCCCCGCCGCCGTTATTTCAGTTTATGCGCGTGAGCGTACGATTACTGGTAGTCGGACAGCAGATCGTCGCCCTGTTCCTGAGCAGCGGCGAGGGCTTCCGCAGCGGTCATTTCACCGGTGACGGCAGCCTGGATGTTGTCGTTCAGGATACGCCACATTTCAGCGGCGTTGTAGGTGGTCAGCTCGGGCTGCGCATAGGGCAGCTGCTGATAGGCTACCAGCGCCTGCGGGAAGGAAGCGTAGTAGGACTTCAGGCTTTCAGTCTCGTAGCAGCTTTCGCGGGTGGCCACATAACCGGTGTCGATGGACCACTGTGCGGCGTTCTCGGTGGAACACATGAACTTGATGTACTTCCAGGCCGCCTGCTGGCGTTCTTCGCTGATGCCCTTGGTGATGTAGAAGTTGCCGCCGCCGGTGGGAGCGCCCCACTGACGACCGGCGGGCAGGAAGGCCACGCCGAAATCAAAGTTGGCGTTATTCTTGATGTTGGTCAGGTTGCCGGTGGTGTGATAGATCATCGCCACTTCGCCGGCCAGGAACTGGGTGGGCATGTCGGTCCACTGCACGATGCCGGGGGCCATGCACTTATACTTGTTCTGCAGGTCCAGCCAGAGCTGCAGGGCTTCGATGTTTTCGGGCGTGTTGAAGTAGACTTCCTTGCCGTCGCCGCTCATCAGGCCGACGCCGTTGGTGCAGTTCTGCAGGGAGAAGCCGGTGAATGCCCACTGGGCGGAACCGGAGTTCAGGGCGATGGCGACGCCGTAGCGCTTGTCGTTGGTCAGCTTCTGGGCGAAATCGACCAGCTCTTCCCAGTTCTGGGGAGCGTGCTCGGGATCCAGGCCGACTTCACGGAAAGCGTCCTTGTTGTAGAAGAGCACCATGGTGGAGCGCTGGAAGGGGATGGAGATGATGTGTCCGCCCTCCACGTAGGAGTCCAGCATGAAGCTGTCGATGAAATCGTCCACGAAGGCCTGGCCTTCCGGATCGGCGGCGATGATATCGTCCAGGGTCATGGCCATGCCGGTATCATCCATTGTGAAGCGCTGGGTGGCCAGGCTCAGGAACAGGTCGGGCTGGCCGCTGGTGCCGATGGCCGTCTGGATGGCGGTCACCGTGTCGTCGTAGTTGCCGGTGTAGACGGCGTTGACCTTGATGCCCGGGTTCTGCTCGTTGAAGGTGTTGGTCATGTTGTCGATGAGCTGCGC
>ONJE01000451.1 GCA_900318045.1 uncultured Eubacteriales bacterium | reverse complement strand
CACTCCTTTACAATGAAAACAGGCTGTTATGGATTATTGAAAACAGCTTAACATTTAAGGGGATGGTTTCATGCACGAGCGTCAGATAACCCTGATGAGGGTAATCCCGCCGGCAGCCCCTGTAGACGCGTTGACACAGGCAGTGGAGGTGAAAGAAGCATGAAGTACCAAATCAAGGGAGAATCGATGCCCGTCGTGATCTGCCAGCTTGAGGCCGGCGAGTCGGTGATCTGTGAAGCCGGCGCGATGAGCTGGATGAGCCCCAATCTGGAGATGGAGACCTCCGGCGGTGGCGCGGGCAAGATGTTCGGACGCATGTTTTCCGGTGAGAGCATGTTCCAGAATCGCTACACCGCCCGCAGGGAGGCGGGCATGATCGCGTTCGCGTCGAAGTTTCCCGGCGATATCCGAGTCGTGGAAATCACGCGGGACTCACCGGTGATTTGCCAGAAGGGCGCTTTTCTGGCCAGCACCGAGGGTGTGGATCTGAGCGTGGCATTTCAACAGAAGTTTTCCACCGGCATGTTTGGCGGCGAGGGCTTTATCATGCAAAAGCTGTCGGGCAACGGAACGGCATTCATTGAGATCGATGGCTCCACCATCGAGTACAATCTTGAACATGGCCAGCAAATGCTGATCGATACGGGATATCTGGCGATGATGGACGCCACGGTGAAGATGGAAATACAGAAGGTCAAGGGGCTGAAGAACGTCATGCTTGGCGGCGAGGGCCTGTTCAACACCCTGGTCACCGGCCCAGGCCGCGTGGTGATTCAGACCATGCCGATCTCCGGGTTCGCGGCATTCATCGCGAGCCTGCTCCCAAGGAAGAGCTGATTGCATCTGAGCATAACATCAGGAAGGAGTTGTTACCATGAAGAAGCTGTTTGCCCTGATCCTTGCGCTGTTGCTGGCTTTGAGCTGCACCTCCGCCTTTGCGCGAACTGTATATACCAAGGTGACCGTTGACCGCGAGCAGATGGGGAAACTGCTCGCCGGTTTCGGCATTCCCGAGGCGCAGGTGTCCATGGCAGATCCGATCCTGTCGCTTGTAAACGCGCTGGGCGTGCGTGTGACCACCGTGCAGAACGGCGCCCAGGTTGACCTGGACCTCAACGGCAAGGACGCCCTGTCGCTGGGCCTGGCCATGGATGGCGAGGGCGTCGGTATCGTATCGACGCTGTTTCCGAATTATTACCTGACCCTCTCCAACGATACCATCTCCCAGATGATGGCGCAGATGTCTCAGAACATGCCCGGCGCGGGCGGCGAAGGCGGCACGGGCGGCTTCGACATGGCCGCGATGCAGTCGGTCTTCGGCGGCTATTATCAGAAGTGGATGGAGGCCTGCACGGCGGCGGGCATTCCCGGCGATCCTGTAGAGGTTAAATACGAGTATGGAAACTACGTATTCGACACCATGGTGCCCGTGACCGTGGACATGGAAGCGATCACCGTAGCCACGACCGAGCTGTTGAGCGAATTGCTGGCCGATCCCGCTGCCATGGCCATGCTCCAGGGCATGGCGCAGGGCATGTCGCAGAGCAGCGGCGTACCATTCGATCCCCAGACCTTCGAGGCGGATTTCGTGGCCGGCTTCGCGGAATGGATGGCCCATTTCCCGGATGAGGTGAACGCCGAGGTCTACACCAACGCCGGCGACGAGAGCGGCGTGTTCTACATGGTTTCCGAATCCTATTACGAGGGCGTGGAAGATCCGTTCTTTACCGCCTATATGCTCTATGAGGGCGCAAAGAACATGGATATGGGCTTTGCGATGGATATAGCGGACGAAGAGAACCAGGAGACCGTAACCATGACCGCGGGCTTTGAGATGAAGGACACCGATATGAAGATGTTCTTCGAGCTGGGCGACATGTACTATGGCCTGAACATGAGCTTCAAGGACGGCAACATGACCTTCGACGTGTTCTTCATGAACGCTGAGGCTCCCCTGATGACCATCGTTGTGGAGGTCACCGACGGCGGCGACCGGACCCTGCCCGTGGACGCCTCCGGCAAGACCGCGATGGCC
>ONJE01000452.1 GCA_900318045.1 uncultured Eubacteriales bacterium | reverse complement strand
TTCGCGTTTTTCAGTCCTTTAATCAAAAGAAATCCGCAAGGATTTCCTCCTTCACTAGCCACTAATCACTAGCCACTAGCCACTTAACTACTGATTTGTATGCGACTGAACAGTTACGAAAAGTACTCTTGAATCGGGAGGCAAGGCCTTTGATCAGCTATATCGACGAATTCTTCCGGGACCCGAAGGGGATGCTGGTATTCTTCCTGCTGGCGTTTCCGGGGCGCATACTGGCCCTGTCTGTGCACGAGTTCGCCCACGCATGGATGGCGAACCGCTGCGGCGACCCCACGGCGAAGATGATGGGCCGCATGACCATCAACCCCCTGAAGCACCTGGACCCGCTGGGCACGGTGCTGATGCTGGTGGTGGGCTTCGGCTGGGCCAAGCCGGTGCCGGTGAACCCGCGGAACTTCCGCGACCCACGCAGGGACGACCTGAAGGTGTCGCTGGCAGGCGTGACCATGAACCTGATCATGTTCCTGCTGAGCCTGGTGGTGATGACCGCCGTGGTGGGGCTGGCGCTGGGCCGGGTGCCCGCGGGCAACCTGACCACCACCGGCGTAAACGTCTTCCGGATGAACTACCAGGGCACGGACGCGCTGATCTTCCCCGCCGACAACACCTACGTGCCGGTCATGCAGCTGCTGCGCAACCTGCCCTACTACCCCGGCGAGGCGCTGATCAAGCCGGTGTTCGGCTCGGTGGCGGGCAACCTGTACCAGATGCTGGGCTACTTCTGCATGACCAACCTGGTGCTGTGCCTGTTCAACCTGCTGCCCATCCCTCCGCTGGACGGCTACCACGTGCTCAACGACCTCATCCTGCGCAAAAATCAGCTGTTCGCCAACCCCCAGACCGCCCGCATCGCCAGCACCGTGCTGTTCTTGCTGGTCATCACCGGCGTGGTGGGAAGGGCCATCGGCTGGCTGGACACCAGGATCCTCACCGGCGCGGGCAACATCGCCGCGGCGGTGCTGCGGGCGTTCGGGGTGATGTGACGGAGGCGGCATCCCGCGCGCGATTGCGCCTTGCCGCCGCTGCGGCCATTTCCCAACCATGGCGGGTAATCAAGGTTTTGCAGGCTGCGGAGGCTGAAAGCTATCCGTCAGGCTGCTGCCCATATTATGCGGTAGTTTCCTAATTCCTTTGCCGGAGGCATCATGTCATACATCGTATCCCTGAAGGATTTTGACGGTCCGCTGGACCTGCTGCTGACGCTGATCTCCAACGCGAAGATCGACATCCATGACATCTTCGTCAGCCAGATCACCGAGCAGTATTTGGAGACCATGTCGCTGGTGGACGAGCTGGACATGGACTCCGCCAGCGAGTTCCTGCAGATGGCCGCCACGCTGCTGGAGATCAAGAGCCGGGCGATGCTGCCCAAGCCGCCCAAGCCCGAGGACCCCGACGAGCTGTCGCCGGAGGAGGCCCTGATCAAACAGCTGGAGGAATACCGCCAGTTCAAGGAGGTCTCCGCCCGGATGCACCAGCTGGAGGAGGAGGCCCGGGCGCTGCTGACCAAGCTGCCGGAGGAATATCCGCTGCCACCGCCGAACATTGAAATCACCGGGCTGACGCTGGAAAAGCTGCTGAAGGCCTACAAAAAGGTGCTGGAGCGCGCCGAGCGCAACGACGCCGACGACCGCATGGCCAGCCGGGAGATTCGCCGCGACAACTTCACCGTGGCCGGCTGCATGGCCCGCATCAGCCGCATGGTGCGCAGGGGCAACTGTACCTTCTCCCAGCTGTTCGGCGAGGCATACAGCCGCCAGGAGGTCGTGACCATGTTCATGGCCCTGCTGGAGCTGATCAAGCTGAACCGCCTGCACGTCAAACAGGATTCGGCGTATGAGGATATCGTGCTGAGCGCGTGAAATTCTGATTTGTCGAGCTGACGCGCAGGGATTAGGGATTAGGGATTAGGGATTAGGGATTAGAAATAGCGACTGCCGCGTTCTAAACGCTAACTTACCGGGGAGTATCGGGGGGCGGCAGCGCCCCCGATCTTTAATCGTACGCGGCGGCA
>ONJE01000454.1 GCA_900318045.1 uncultured Eubacteriales bacterium | reverse complement strand
CACGAGAACGACCTCTTCCGTCAGCCCTTCGGGCTGCCACCTTCCCCTGAACCGCTCCCTTCGGTCGCTGGGGAAGGCTTTGACAACCGCGGCAGCCGCCATTCCTGTTCCCTGTTCTTCGGGCCTGCCGGCCCCATCTCGCTAAAAACGCTCCACTGGAGCGTTTTCCGGGCGCTCGATGTCCCTGTTCCCTCGTCTCCCCGACAAATCAGAATTTGTATGCGACTGAACAGTTACTACAAATCAAATAACAATCCCGTTACTCCGTCTGCGCCGCCAGCCAGTCGCTCCAGGACACGGCGTAACCCGATTCGTGGTTTTCATCCACATACCGGAACAGCAGCGGCATCATCCTGAGCTTTTCGACGTTCAGCCGCCCGTGGAAGGTTTCGGTCGAACGGGGGCTGTACAGCGGGTATTCGCTGCCGGTCAGTGTCTGGCGGACGACGATGTCCTCCATGGGCAGGCCAGGGTTCTTCATCTTGTCGTATAACATCATGAAGATGCCGGTGCGGCCCGTGCCGGCGTGGCAGTGGAAGTGCAGCCATGAGCGCTTCATGTCGATGCCCTTCACGAATTCGATAAAGGCGTCGATCAGCTCCGCCGGGGGCCAGGCGTGGTCCGGCGCGGGCAACCGCAGGTAGCCGAAGCCCTCGTCCTCCACCGCCTCCTGCTCGGTGACGCAGCTGCGCACCTTGATCTCGGTCTTCCCGGTCTTCTTGTCATGGGAGACCCCGTAGGCGTGGATGGTGCGGCCCACCAGCCCGCCGAAGCGCAGCGCCTCCTCCCGCTGAATCTGGGCCAGGGTCTTGCCATTGTTGGCCCAGTTGTGCTCCTCGTACCAGGAGATGGGATTGCCGTTCAGGAACACGTGGCTCTCCTGGCGCAGGTCGATCACGTAGATCCGCTTGCCCTTGGCCAGTGTCCTGAGGGTATTCGCCAGCTGGTGAAACTGGGGCTCGGAAAACTGGGCGCTGCCGGAGATGTTCAGGCTGTTCAGCCCCTTGGCGCTGGGGGTAAAGTTCTCGTCGATGCCAAAGCGGGGCTTGGCCTTGCCGAATTTATATTTGCCCTTGGTCAGGAACCGAAGGTTGGCGATCTCCCCCCGCCAGGCGTCGCGGCTGTCACGGTCCATGCGAAAAAAGCCATCCTCCGCATGCCCGGCGGCGCAGACGCACAGCAGGGTCAGTATCATACACAGCGCAACATACCTTTTCAACTGCACACCCCCTTTTCTGTTATGGAAATGCCGCATAATCGCGGAGGGAATTTTAGTCGATTGCGAACTGCAAGAATCGAAGGTTACCTGGCGGGTAATCGAGATTCTTGCAGGCAGCAAGCGGCTGAAATTCACCCGCTAATGAGCCGCGAGCATTGTGCGGTATTTCCTTATATTATATCCGATAATCCGAAAACAGGCAAGGCGGCGTTCAGAGATCGCTTCGAATGGAAAATACAGGAGCGCCGATGAGGCGCCCCTGCATGAGCATTGGAGGTTGGTTTTATGACAATACCGACGGTGGAAGACTTGCCGGTGACAGGCCCCCGCCGCTCCGGATTACCTGTGCGCCCACCGGTAAGCCCGGTCGATGGAGCTCTGGTGGTGGCTGTTCTCCTTGCTGGAGGCGTGGGTCTTGCTGCCGGACATGTGCAGGCAGAACTGACCGTCATAGTTGTTGTTGTAGATGGTCTGGTCGCCATGGGGCTTGGTGTTGATGCCGCAGGCCACGTACTTGCCACTGGCCTTCAGTATGACCGCCTCGGAGCCCCAGGAGAAGTGGCCGCCCGCCACCCGCTTCAGCTTGGCGGTGTCGGCGGCAGTGGCCGGTTCGACATCGGCGTGATAGTGGCCGCCCATGCGCTTGATACGCAGGCTGATGCCGGTATCGATGTCGTAAATGGTGCCGTAGTGGCCCTTCTTCAGCACATTGCTGCCGCCCTTGAACCAGTTCATCTTGACCACCTTGGATTTCCAGGAGGTGCTGTTTTTCTTTGCCTTCGCGCTGGAATTGGACTTTGCCTTTGACTTGGAGGCGGAGGACAGGTATTTGGTGGGCATGTAGCCGGTCTTGCCGTTCAGCTTGACCCTGGCCCAGCTTCCGGACACGGCGGTGACCTTCACCGAAGTGCCCTTCTTCAGCTTAACGCTCTTGGAGGAGCGGGATGCCTTCTTGTACACCTTGGCCGAGGACGAATTCACCTTCGCGGTGACGGACTTTGCCAGTGCCGGCGTCAGGGTGGAGGTTATCAGCAGCGCAACTGCCATCACGCAAATTATCTTCTGTAAACGACGCAGCATAATGGATCCCCTTTCGTTGGATTTTTAAATTCTGCCGCTATTATATTACAGAAGTATTTCAAGATAAATAGAAACTATTAAATCGTACCCGTATTTTCAATACAAAGTCGTAATATATCCAATTTGAGGCTATTTTGTGCCCGTGGCAATTTTGACATTTTTTCAACATCCCCGCACTTCGTTTGACGTGGGGTCGGGGAACATGTATAATAAACACTGTATATGAATATAACCGCCAATGGGGCGGCCGTCCATAGGAGAGGAGTTTTGAACCATGGCGAGAAACAGTAGCAAAAGGCAGCCCTCGGTGCTGAACTGGATGGGGTCGCTGATATTGTATGCCATCCCCGGCGTGAACCTGATCTTCCTGATCCTTTCCGCCATCTTCGCAAAGTCCGGCAGCAAGCGCAATTTCGCCATCGCGGGCATACTGCTGATCGTGCTCAGCGCGTTGCTGACGTTCATCGCCTTCATGCTGTTCCAGGATTTCTTCACCAGGCTGGCGGAGTACATGCGCCAGCCAAGGCCGGTGCGCGTAAACGAGGTCCTGCCCCCGGCCTGATCGGCGAAACGACATGACGAAGGCGCCCGTGCCTATGGCACGGGCGCCTTCGCTGCGTTGTGAGGGTGGTAAATTCTGATTTGTCGGGGAGACGAGGGAACAGGGAACAGGGAACAGGAATGGCGGCTGACGCGATCCTTAGCAACGCTAACTTGCCGGGGGTATCGGGGGCGGAGCGCCCCGATCTTAAATCGTACGCGGCGGCATGTACGCCGCGGGCGGGGCGATTTTTGCGGCAGGGAGCCTGTCGACCAGAGCAATAAATCGCTACCTTGCAGATTTAAGGTTGGAAACCCTTTGGGTTTCCAAGTTTTCC
>ONJE01000455.1 GCA_900318045.1 uncultured Eubacteriales bacterium | reverse complement strand
TGGGCAAGCCCGAGAGCCTGATCACCTTTGTCACCGACCGCAAGGGCCACGACATGCGCTACGCCATCGACCCGACCAAGATCCACAACGAGCTGGGCTGGCTGCCGGAAACGAAGTTCGCTGACGGCATCAAAAAGACCATCCAGTGGTACCTGGATAACCGGGAGTGGTGGGAGACCATCATCAGCGGCGAGTACCAGAACTATTACGAGAAGATGTACGGGAACCGATAACTCCAAGGCGCACTTTGCGCACCCTACTCCCTTAGCAGGGGAGTCCCCTGGTTGTTCATAGAAAACATGCGAGGTAGCGTTATGAAGATATTTGTGACGGGCGTCGGCGGCCAACTGGGCCACGATGTGATGAATGAGCTGGCAAAGCGGGGCCACGTGGGCGTGGGCAGCGATATTGTCCCCGTTTACAGCGGCATACAGGACGGGAGCGCGGTGTGCGCCATGCCCTATGTCCAAATGGACATCACCGACGCCGCGTCGGTCAGTCGCGTGCTGAACGATGTAAAGCCGGACGCGGTGATCCACTGCGGCCGAGGCCTGTCAGGCGCTGGGCTGCAAGCTGATGTACATCAGCACCGATTACGTGTTTGACGGTCAGGGCACTGAGCCCTGGCAGCCGGACTGCCCGGATTACGCGCCGCTGAACGTGTATGGCGAGAGCAAGCTGGGCGGCGAGCTGGCGGTGAAGGAACGGGTGGAGAAGTTCTTCATCGTGCGCATCGCCTGGGTGTTCGGCCTGAATGGCAACAACTTCATCAAGACGATGCTGAAGCTGGGCCAGACCCACGACACCTTGCGGGTGGTCAACGACCAGATCGGTACCCCCACCTATACCTTCGACCTGGCTCGACTGCTGGTGGATATGATCGAAACGGAAAAGTATGGCTATTACCACGCCACCAACGAGGGCGGCTACATCAGTTGGGCCGATTTCGCCAGGGAGATCTTCCGCCAGGCCGGCATGAACGTGACCGTCACCCCGGTGACCACCGCCGAATACGGCCTTTCCAAGGCCGCCCGTCCCTTCAACAGCAGGCTGGACAAGGGCAAGCTGGTTGAAAATGGATTTGTGCCGCTGCCGGACTGGAAGGACGCGGTGGGGCGGTATATAACGGCGCTCGGTAAATGAAGAAGTTGTCGTGTGAAAACGGGCGGACAGATGAAATCGTATCATATGGCCCCAACCATCGCAAAGTCCCGTTGAAAACCGGTATATGGATTTACTCATTTGTGAGGAGAGGAAATAATTGATGCACAGTAGAGGCAGATTGAATCCACTATATGTGTTTCTTGCGCTTTTGCTGATCGTGATACTATTGGCTCTGATACTGATTGGACGGACGGATAAGGAGCAACGTGGCGAATACGAGGTTTCAACGGAAGCTCTGCGCGAAGGCGCAAAGGACTTTGCCATTGAACAGGATCGTTTTGTTTCGACCAGTGAGGATCCGTGGCTGGACGTGGAGATACCGCGCGGCCGATACAGCGAAATCCAACTGGACGTGGCGTATCTGAGCAAGGAAGCTACGACATGCGTGATATATTATTGTCTGTCCGGCCGGGAGGGATACTCTGAAGGGCAAAAGGCGGAAGCATCCCTCACCTGTCAAAATGTCTGCATTCCTTTGCCGGATAAGGAAATAGACAGGATCAGGTTGGATCTGACCAGTGAAAGGGATGTGTCGATTGCCCTGAATCGGGTTTTGCTGGTTTCAGAGGGCGGCAGTATGATGACCATGCGTATCAAGGCGGCTGTCATATGCGGCCTGCTGCTGGCAGTGCTCCTGTTTGCGATCATATCCGCGCTGAACAAAAATGCCGCGGCAGAGGGGCGTTTGCGACGCCCGGGCATTTTGCATAGCAGGCTGGGATTGGAGCGGCTGAGCGCAACGGAGAAATACTATCTGTTCCTGTGCTTTATCGTCTATCTGTTCTGGATGCTATCGTTTGTTACGACCAACTATGGGCCGGACGAGTACATGCGTTATCAGGTTCCGGAATTCATCTTCCTCAACAACGCGCTGCCCAAGGGTTGGGAGGAATCCATTCGCAATCCGATCTGGGGCGTATCCTACGGCTTTGATATTTCATTGCCCTATATCGTGAGCGCGGCCTTTATGAAGATAGCCTCGTTGTTCTCCCGGGAGGCATACGTGCTCCTGATGGCCGCCAGGCTTCCAGGCGTATTGTATGTCGTGGGCATAGGCTATTTCGCGATACAGTTTTCCCGGAGGGTTCTCGGGGAAAATCCGTTGCGCTGGACATTTATTGTCTTGATGACGCTGCTTCCTCAGATTGTCTTTCTCTCCAGCTATGTGAACCTGGATACATTTTCGCTGTTAACGGTAATGATGATCATCCATGGATGGGTGATCTGCCTTGAGCAAAAATGGAGCGTACCCGCGACGGGTATGCTGGCCGTAGCGCTTGCCGCCGTG
>ONJE01000457.1 GCA_900318045.1 uncultured Eubacteriales bacterium | reverse complement strand
GTTCTGGTCCCAGCCGAGCTGCGTCAGGCGGGCATCATCGAACAGGTACGAGATGCTGGAGAACATGTCGTCGAAGTAGTACGATGCGAACATCGGTACTACCAGACACAGGAGGGCAACCCAGCAGGCCCACCGCGACGAGAGATTCCGCGCCATTTACTGGATGTTGGGTTCTTCGAGACCGAGGTGCTTCTTCTTGTCCACGGCCTTCAGGTACAGGCCGATCAGCATGGAGGCGACGCCCAGGCAGGCGAGCATCACCAGCGCCCAGGTATAATTGAGCTGATCCGGCGGCGTGCCGGGCGCGTTCGTCTTCGTCAGGACGTTGCCAATCAGGATCGGGAACAGCCACAGGCCGATGTTCTGGATCCAGAAGATGAGGGCGTAGGCACTGCCGATGACCTTGGCATCCACGAGCTTCGGGACGGACGGCCACAGGGCGGCGGGGACCAGCGAGAAGCTGGCGCCCAGCACGAGGATGGTGACATAGGCGACGATGGTGCCGCCGACGGCGCTGCCCTTGAACAGCGGAAGGATGAACGCAAAGGTCAGGTGGCAGACCACCAGCAGGATGGAACCGATGAGCAGCATCGAGGCCGCCTTGCCCTTATGGTCGACATAGCTGCCGAGGATGGGCGTAATCGCAACGGCGAGGAGCGGGAACACGGCGAAGATGGTCTCCGCGGTGCCGCGCTTGAAGCCCATGACACAGTACACGACGAGCGCCACGACGGCGATGGCCATCAGGCCGTACTTGAGGGACTTGTTCTCCTTGATGAAGTTGCTGGCGAACGAGCAGCCGGCCACCACGAGCATGATGATGTACTGCACGATGGTGACCGCCTCGCCGGCCCAGAAGGAACCGGCCGCGGGTTCGGTCAGCGTCAGGTTGCACTGGAGCATGTTCACCGCATACTTCTGGAACGGGAAGATGGCGGAGTAATAGAGCACGCACAGCAGGGCGACCAGCCAGAAACCGAGGCTGGCGAGGATGGTGCCGATGTCCTTCACCTTGAACGGGTCGTCCTTCTCCTCGGCTTCGCCGGTCTGGCTGTCGAGCTTGCGGTCCATGAAGAAGTAGGTGATGAACATGATCAGGCCGATGCACAGGAGCACCACGCCGAAGGCCACGGAACGGCTCACGTCGATGCTGCCGCCGAGCTTGGCGAAATACGGCGAGAAGATCATGCAGGTGGCGACGCCGAGACGCGCCAAAGCCATTTCGGAACCCATGGCGAGGGCTGTCTCCCGGCCCTTGAACCACTTGACGATACCACGGCTCACCGTGATGCCAGCCATTTCGCAGCCGCAGCCGAAGATCATGAATCCGATGGCCGCCAGCTTCGCAGAGGCCGGCATGTTCTGGTAGAACGGCAGGATATCGTCGATGAAGCCCACGCCGGTATGCCAGTTCAGGTTATTGGTGAACCAGGTCTCCAGACCGGTCCCCATGAACGAATTGCTGACGGCATACCACTTGATGAGGCCGCCGATGAACATCACCGCGCCCGACAGCACGGCCGTGAACCGGACCCCCATCTTGTCGAGGATGATACCTGCGAAGATGAGGAAGAACACGAATACGTTGAGGAACACCTCGGAGCCCTGCATCGTGCCGAAGGCCTTGGAGTCCCACCCGCGGGTGGATTCCATCAGGTCCTTGATCGGGGACAGGATATCATGTACGCGCAGAACATCGCCAGTGCCAGGAGCAGCAGCGCCGTCCACCGCATCGCTGCCGAATCGCGCAGCGTCTTTTTGACGGTATCAGTCATATCGAATAGGTTTTAGATTTCCGTTCAGATTTTCAAAGGTAGTGATTTTTTCGCGAAATCACGTCAAAGCACGTCCTTCAGGAAGGGACCGGTGACGGAGGCGGGATCGAGGGCCAGTTCCTCGGGGGTGCCCTGGGCGACAATGCGTCCGCCGCGTCGGCCGCCTTCCGGACCCATGTCGATGAGCCAGTCCACGCTCTTCAGCACGTCCAGGTTGTGCTCGATGATGATGACGGTGTTACCGGCCTCCACCAGACGGTCCAGCACACCGAGGAGCACCTGGATGTCTTCGAAATGGAGGCCTGTCGTGGGTTCATCCAGGATGTACAGGGTGCGGCCGGTGGAAGGACGGGAGAGTTCCGAGGCCAGTTTCATGCGCTGGCTTTCGCCGCCGGACAGGGTCACGGCAGACTGTCCCAGATGGATATAGCCCAGGCCCACGTCCACCATCGCCTTCAGCTTCGTGGCGATCTTCGGGATGGGCTTGAAGAACTCGTAGGCCTCCGCGACGGGCATTTCCAGCACGTCATTGATGTTCTTGCCTTTATAGCGGACAGCCAGGGTGTCCTCCTTGTAGCGGCGGCCGCGGCACTGGTCGCAGGGCACATGGACCGACGGGAGGAAGTTCATCTCGATGACCTTGATGCCCGCGCCCTTG
>ONJE01000459.1 GCA_900318045.1 uncultured Eubacteriales bacterium | reverse complement strand
CAACGACAGCAAGATGATCGTCTCAGCCGCGGGCAAGGCCGAGAAGGCTGTGCGGCTTATCATGGACCTGGAGGAACAGCGGGAAGAGAAGGCCGCGGCCTGATCGGAGGGAGGACCGTACATGAGCTATGAGATCGTATATGACCGCCGCTTCATCCGGTCGCCGCTGGGCATCACGCCGATGATCCTGGCGGGCTCCAACAACTGCTACGAGCCCATGCCCAACGGACGCGAGCGCCGTGAACGCAGCTGGTCACCGCTTTTCAACGATCCTGCGATACCGGAGGAAGCGCTGATGGCGCGGGTGCGGAGCTGCTGGGGCGGGGAGGAGCTTCAGGAATACGCCCATTGCGGGTCGCTCAGCTGTGCCTTGTCCATCTGGTATCGCAACAGCAACGGTACCAACCGCCGCGAACTGTCGCGGACTGTCGGGATGACCGATGAGCTGGTCCAGTGGATCGGGGAAGCCCGGGCGCGGATGGCCAATCGTACGGACAACGAGGAAATCTATTACGACATGCGCTTCTCCGGGCGGGAACCTTTGCGATTGCAGGGACGCAACATCATTAGCGGAGCGGTGGTGGCAATCAAGGGGAAATACTATGTCTCGGGCTGCATGCCCGGCAAGCTGGAGACCACGATGGATGTCACAAAGGCGATGATCTTCTCCGGCATGGACGAAGCGCGATGCAGGATCGACCCGTACTTCCTGAGGGGCATGCGATTCATGAAGGCGGAGAACGTGAAGGCGCGCATGGGATGGCGATTCTGCATCCGCGTACAGGGCGGATCGCGTGACGGCATGTACATGGAGCGGCTGACCCGTTCGCGCTTCCACATGACCTATCATCAGGAATCGGCGCGTAGATTCCCGGACAGGATGACGGCGGAGCGGTACATCGAAAAGCGCCTCAAGGGGCGTTTCTCTGTCCCGGGATTCTCGGTCTATGAGATACAGCAGAACGGAGGCGAGGCGCGTGCATAACATCAAGGATTTTGACTTCAAGTGGGCTGGCGCCTATGAGGAACAGTTCAACGTGCGGCTGTTCAATACGGCGGTCAGGCTGGCGACAGAGACGACCGAGGCGCACAAGGAGAATCCCGCGTTGTTGCAGAAGCTGGCGCATCTGCCCTGGTACCAGCGCGTTTCCGGCATGGACTACTTCGAGAGCCGGGAGATCCGGTACTTCGGTGAGCTGCTGGAGCGCTACGGTGAAAAGCTGGGCGACGACATCGCCAACACCCGCGCCGTCGCGCTGGCCATGGCGTGGACTGCGCCGATCCTGACGCCGAATATGTTCGTGGGCAGGCAGCGCGAGGACTTCATGCTGAAGCTGAACCTGCTGGGCGAAGGCGATCCCTATATTGCCGCGGCCCTGTACCGTTTGTCCGAAGGCGCGGCAAAGGATGCCTGGCGGGCAAACCTGATCGTCCGGGAGTATGCCCGCACCGAGGAGATCATCCTCGCGCTGTGCTCCATGGACGATCCCGAGGCTTCCTATGACGACTTCCGACCGGCGCTGATCCCGCTGCTTGCAGAAAAGCGAACGCTGCCGGTGGAGGACAACGCCGGCATCTACGGCTGGCTGGTGTGGTCGTGCTTTGGGGTCATCAAGACCTGCCGTAAGAAGGACAATGCCATCCCCAGGGCCATACAGACCCTGGCGCTGGGGTATCTCCGGGAGGACAAGCCCGCTCATAAGGCGCTGATGGGCGTGGGATATACGCTTTTGGATATCCTCTATCTTAATTCGGCGTTTGTTTGGGATGGCAATTTTGAGGGCTGCGGGTTATACTCCAACTCCATTCCTGCGGAGCGCCTGGCGACGGCGTTTGTGCAGGCTGTACTTAACGCGCCTGAACCGCAGAAGGCGAGCACGCTGGATTACGTCCATTGGCTGGCGAGCCGATATACCAGCTTTAAGGTTCAGTTCGAGGGCAATGCCGGTCTGTGGATGGCAGTCTGCGCCGGCCTGAAGGTCGTCTGCCCTGAGACGATGGTCTGGCTGTGCGACAGGGATTACAGCTTCAATTATCGCTTCGATCCGCTGGACAGCCGCTGGGATCT
>ONJE01000462.1 GCA_900318045.1 uncultured Eubacteriales bacterium | reverse complement strand
GGCGCCGTTTTCTTCAGCGGTTGCGCGCTTCGCTGCCGATTCTGTCAGAATTATCCCATCTCCCATGACGGATTTGGAGAGACTGTCAGCGTCGAACGTCTGCGCCGCATCTACTTTGAACTGATCGAACAGGACGTACACAACATCAACCTGGTCAATCCTACCCACTTCTCCAGGGCGATCTGCCAGTCCCTGGAGGGTGGATTGCCTGTTCCCGTGGTTTGGAACAACGGCGGCTATGAGAAGGTCGACAATTTGAAGCGCTTCGAGGGTAAAATCCAGGTCTATTTGCCCGATCTGAAGTACATCGATCCCAATTCCTCCCGCAAATACTCCGCCGCACAGGATTATTTCGACTATGCAGGCCCCGCACTGCGGGAAATGCTTCGGCAGACCGGTCCGGTGGAGCTGGACGATGACGGCCTCATACGCCGCGGTACCATCGTGCGACACCTGATACTGCCCGGCTGCGCCATGGAATCTATGGCCATATTGGACTGGATTGCCAGCGAATTGCCCGGCGCATGGGTCAGCCTGATGGCTCAATACCTGCCATTTGGCGACCTTCGCGGCCTGGATGAGCTGAATCGTCGACTTACCCATGAGGAATACGATATGGTGGTCGACCACCTGATGAATCTCGGACTTGAGGACGGTTTTGTCCAGGAGTTGTCGTCCTCAGACGAAAAATACATTCCCGCCTTTGACCTCACAGGGGTCAAAGACGAGCAATAGAGAGGAAATACACGCATGGAGCTTCGCTTTTCACCGCTGTTCAGCGGGTCGAGCGGCAACGCGATCTACGTAGGCTGTGACGACGCTCATATTTTGGTAGACGCGGGCATGTCAGGTAACCGCATCATCGGCGAAATGACGCGCATGGGCATTGATCCCAAGTGCCTGAACGCCATACTCGTTACCCACGAGCACACGGACCACATCAAGGGCATCGGCATACTCTCCAGGAAGTTCGACCTTCCCATCTATGCTACAGAAGGTACCTGGCAGGGTATGTATAACAAAATCGGCGCTGTCAGCGAGAAAAACCGCATTATATTCGAGGCGGAACAGGACTTTTTCATCGGCTCCATCAATATAACACCCTTTTCAACGCCCCACGACGCCAACCAGTCGGTGGGTTTTACCTTCGAACTGAACGGCGCAAAGCTGGCTATCGCAACGGATCTGGGCTGTGTGAAGGACAGCTGGCTGAAGCATGTCATGGGTTCAGATGCTGTAATTCTGGAATCCAACTACGATCCCAACATGCTCACCGCCGGACCTTATCCCTATGAATTAAAGAAGCGTATCAGGTCCAGCCGGGGACACCTCTCCAACGACGATGCCGGACATGTGGCGGCAGAACTGGTGCGCCATGGCGCCAGCCAAATCATACTCGGCCACCTGAGCAAGGAGAACAACTTCCCGGAGCTGGCCATGCGCACCTGTGAGTTGACCTTACAGATGGCGGGAATCGAGCCTCACGTGGACGCGTCGATATACATCGCAAGGCGCGACGGCGCGACGGGCATGTTCAGTATCACCTGCGAAATGGTATAAACTTGCAAATATTATCCTATAATATAATAAACATACAGAAAAGGAAGCATACTATGAATATCAAAAAAACACCCTTTGTGGCCCTCTATGCCACGAAGCTGTGCGCCCTCGCCAGCGCTGACGCGCTGCGAGCGACCTTTGCCACCCAACCTTCCATGAAATACGTCCAGGGCAGCGCCCTGATCGCGCTGGTCGCCCAGCTGCCCGGCGCAGCCCTTGCGTTGCTCATACTGTATCTCATTCCTGGCACAAGGGGGTTGTTGCCGCTGGTTCCGTGTGGAATGCTGTTAAATATAGAACATGTGTTCTATGAATATCTATGCGCTGTCGGCGACAAAAACAGTGCCGCTTTCAGCCGGTGTATCACAGCTGTCCTGGTGCTGTTGGGCATGCTGCTGTGCACGCCGCCCCGGCATGGCACATTCGGCCTGGTATCCATCGACTCCGCCTGGCCGCTCATCACCTGCGGCCTGTCGGCGCTGGTTGGTCTGTTCATCAGTGCCTCGCTGGGTGGAAAATTCAATCCTGTTTCCAATTTCCAGGTATTCAGGTTCGCACCCATCGCGATGCTCCAGGCGGCGCTCTGTCCGGCGCTGATCCTCGTCGCGCTGGCCATGCTGTGGCCCGCAGCCTTCACACCTGCGCCCGCTTTTGTGGGGCTCATGCTCTATGAAGCCTGTCGTACTCCCTTTCGACGCACACCTCTGGAATCCAGGGGCATGAACCGCTTGCTGTTGATCGTTGGCGGCGCAGCCCTGCTTGGCTTCATCGCGTTCCGCTTCCTGATCAAAATCCCCCTGTCCGACGTCATTGCCATGACCTGCGCATCGCTGCTGATCGCAGCGCTGTGCGCTTTCGGGATGTTCGGTAAGGGACTGTGAATAAATTATTCGTACAGAATGCGCTGAATGAATTCGTCAGTGCAAGGCGGAGGAGGGAGGCGTGCCGGGGCACGTTGACCGACGACAACGCCGCAATGGCGAATTGAGGCAAGCATAATGTATG
>ONJE01000463.1 GCA_900318045.1 uncultured Eubacteriales bacterium | reverse complement strand
CCCATCACCACCAACCTGATGGAGTCCTTCGACGGCCTGGACTACGGAAGCCTCGCCGGGGAGCTGGACTTCGCGAGCTACGACAGCTATCCCCGCTGGGGCGCGCCGGACGAGGAGCGTCAGGCCATGCTGGCCGCCTTCAACTACGACTGGATGCGCTCGCTGAAGCAAAGGCCCTTCGCGCTGATGGAATCCACGCCCTCCCAGGTGAATTGGCAGCCGGTGTGCAAGCTGAAGAAGCCGGGCATGCACCTGCTGTCCAGCCTGCAGGCGGTGGCGCACGGCGCGGACACGGTACAGTACTTCCAGTGGCGCAAGAGCCGGGGCGCAGCGGAGAAGTTCCACGGCGCGGTGGTGGACCACGCGGGCCACGAACACACCCGCACCTTCCGGGACGTGCAGGCGGTCGGAGAGGCGCTGGAGAAGCTCGCCGACCTGCGGGGAACGATGCCCGGGGCGAAGGTGGCGCTGCTCTTCGACACCCAGAACCGCTGGGCGCTGGAGGACTGCCAGGGACCGAGGGATGACCTCAGGTACTTCGACACGGCGCTGGAACACTACCGGGCGCTCAAGCGGCAAAACGTGGACGTGGACGTGGTCGACGGGAACACTACCGGGCGCTCAAGCGGCAAAACGTGGACGTGGACGTGGTCGACGAGACCCGGGACCTGACCGGCTACCGCCTGGTGGCCGCGCCCATGCTGTACATGCTGCGCCCCGGCGCGGCGGAGAGGCTCACCCGGTTCGTGGAGGGCGGCGGCACGCTGGTATGCACCTGCTACACCGGGCGGGTGGACGAGGACGACCTGTGCTTCCTGGGCGGCTTCCCCGGCCCCCTTCGGGAGGTGCTGGGCATCTGGGCGGAGGAGACCGACGGGCTGTACGACAGCGAGACGAACGGCATCCGCATGGAGGACGGCGCGACGTATGCCTGTTCCACGATGTGCGACCTGATCCACCCCGAGACGGCCCGGACGCTGGGGCGATATACGGCGGACTTCTACGCGGGCGAGCCCTGCGTGACCATGAATCCCTATGGCGGGGGCAGGGCTTACTACGTCGCCACGCGGCCGGACGCGGCCTTCCTGGACGCCTTCTACGGCAGGCTGCTGGACGAGGCGGGCGTCGATCGGCTGCTGAAGGAATCGCAGGCGGGCGTGCTGGCGGCATCCCGGGGGGAGCGGTGTTCGTGATGAACTTCACGGGACGTCCCGCGAAGGTTTCGCTGCCCGAGGGGACGGACGCGCTGACCGGCGAGAACATCGGCGGGGTGCCGAACTGCCCGTCAACGACATCCGGATCGTCCGCACAGTTCCGGAATAACACGGAGTTTTTTGGTAATGTCCATCATGGCCAGATAGAGCATTTTGAGGAGGCTGTCATCTGTTGGAAAGACAGATTTGGCTTTTGTCACCTTACGAAGCTGCCGGTTAAAGCCCTCGATGGTGTTGGTCGTATAGATCAGCCGTCTTACCTCTTGCGGATACTTGAAATAGGTGCTGAGATTTGGCCAGTTTTCTCTCCATGACTGAGAAATCTTAGGATATTTCTTGTCCCAATGCTCAGCGAAGGTGTCCAAAGCAGATAAGGCAGCCTGTTCATCGACTGCGGCATAGACCTCTTTCAGGTCTGCCATAAGGGCTTTCAAATCCTTGTACGAAACATATTTGCTGGAATTGCGGAGTTGGTGAATGATGCAGTTCTGTATCTCCGTTTTCGGGAATACATAAAACATATGTTTTCCCGACATGCATGCTCTATCTCACGCGAACTGAAGATCAGTCGCATGTAGGCGTAGATCATGACTTTCAGTAGAATCCTCGGCGGATATTCGTTTCTCCCATCTTGAGAGTAGGAGCGCTCGATCTTTCCTATGTCCATCCTTTCCACTACGGCGCTTACCAATCTCACCGGATCATCTGCTGCTATAAATATTTCTGTTTCCATCGGTAGTTTCAGTTGACGCCCCGCCTCATACAGGGTATAATCTACCTGCTTTTTGTTATGATTCACAACCTAATATTAAGCCGACAGCCGACTCTTTTTCAAGAGCCGGCTGCCGTTATTTTACTCTTTTTTTCCGGGCTGCCTTTTGAGACAGCCCCTTTTCTGAATGGATATGTTCAGCCCTTGACGGCGCCGGCGGCGACACCCTTGATGATGTGCTTCTGGCAAACCAGATAGAACACGATGACCGGGATGAT
>ONJE01000464.1:897-2480 GCA_900318045.1 uncultured Eubacteriales bacterium | reverse complement strand
AAGCCATACAGCGCCCAGCTCTGGCCCCGGCTCCAGGAGGAACCGGATTCGTAGCCCTGACCGCCGGGATTGTCCAGGAACGCGCCGGTCTCCGGGTCGAAAATCACGATATGGTTGCAGGAGCCATCCGGGCGGACGAAGTGTTCGATCGTTGTGTCCGCGTGGCGCATGGCGATGAGCTTGTAGCGCGGGTCGCCGGTGATTTCCGTGGCCCAGTAAAGCAGCGGCAGGTTCATCACGCAGTCCACGATGGCCCAGCCCTCGCGGCCCTGGCCGTTCCAGGCGCGGATAAAGCCGTTGAGGTTGAAGCGTCCGGCCAGCATGTCGGCGGCGTACAGCACCCGGTCATAGCTGTCGGCGTTCTGCTCCAGGGCATAGCGTACCCCGGAATGAATGAGCCACATGAAACCCACGTCATGGCTGAGATTTTTAAAGTCGATCAGCGCCTTGTCCAGCATTTTTTCCGCCCGCAGCGCTTCGTCCCGGTACAGTTCATCCCCGGTCATGCGGTACATCTGCCACATATTGGCGGGCCAGAAGCCGTTCGTCCACCAGCCGATGTCCGTTTTCTTCCACTGGCCGTCCGCCGTGGAATAGGGCATATAGTCCACTTCCCGGGCCTTGCCCACGGCGAAGCGCATTTTCCTGTCCAGCTTTTGGGTCATATCCTCTAGCCAGGACTTGTCCCGGAACGCGGCTACAATGTCAAAGTTTGGCAAGAAAAGAACACTCCTTTCTTAATAAGGCAGTAGGCAGTAGGCAATAGGCAGTAGATAAGGAAGTGTGCGCAGTGTGTACTTTTTCTTAATGCCTACTGCCTACTGCCTAATGCCTATTGCCTCTTACCCTTTCACCGCGCCGACCATGACGCCCTTCACGAAGTACTTCTGCAGGAAGGGATAGATGCACAGCACGGGCACGGTGGTGAGGATGATGGTGGAATACTTGATGGCTTCCGCGTACTGGTTCACCATGTCGTTGTCGGAACCGGCGGAGTTGAGCACGTTGGAGTTGGCGATCAGGATGGAGCGCATCACGTTCTGGATGGGCAGCTTCTCGTTATCGGCCAGATACAGGGAAGCGTTGAACCAGGCGTTCCAGTGGCCCACGCCGTAGTACAGCAGCAGCACGGCGATGGTGGGCATGATCAGCGGCAGGATGATGCGGAACACCACGATGATGTCGTTGGCGCCGTCCAGGTACGCCGATTCGGTCAGGCTCTCCGGCACGCCCTGAATGGCGGTGCGGCAGATGATGGCGTTGTACACACTCATAGCGCCGGGCAGGATCAGGGCCCAGAGGGAATTGTACAGCCCAAGTTCGCGCACGTTCAGGTAGGCGGGGATCATGCCGCCGGAGAAGAACATGGTGAACATCACCAGGAACTGAATGATGGGCTTGAACATCAGGTTCTTGGACGCGGTCACATAGCCGCAGAACAGCGTCAGGATGATGTTGATGGGCAGGGAGACCAGCAGCACGATCAGGATGTTCTTATAGCCGCTCAGCAGCAGGGGATGGGAAAAGGCCAGGCCGTAGGAGCCCGCCGTGAACCCGTGGGGCCAGAGGATCGCGCCGGGATG
>ONJE01000464.1:0-867 GCA_900318045.1 uncultured Eubacteriales bacterium | reverse complement strand
TTCTCCGTGAAGGAGGCGCACAGCACGTACCACATGGGATACAGAGTCACAAAGCACAGCAGGATCATGAAAATGATATTGCACACGTCGAAGATCTTGCTGCCGGTTGTCTTCTTGATTTTGTTGGTTTCCGGGATATGTTTCGCAACGGTGGACATTTCGCGCTTCCTCCTTTCTCAGAACAGACTGCTGTCGCTTACCTTGCTGCTGATGAAGTTGGTAGCCAGCAGGAACACGACGTTGACCAGGGTGTTGAACAGGCCGATGGCCGTGGAGTAAGAATACTGGGGCGTGCCGCCGCCGAAGGACAGGCGGTAGGTGTAGGTGGAAATAATATCGGATACGTCGTAGATGTTGGAGTTGTACAGCAGCAGGGTCTTTTCATAGCCCACGTTCAGGATGTTGCCCATGCGCAGGATAAACAGGATCGTGATGGTGGGCATGAGGCCGGGCAAGGTGATATGCAGGCACTGCTGGAAGCGGTTCGCGCCGTCGATGCGGGCGGCTTCATACTGCTCCTGGTCGATGCTGGACAGAGCCGCCAGGTAAATAATCGAGTTCCACCCGATGGTCTGCCATATTTCGGAGATGATGTAGATCGTTCGGTAATTGCCCGAATTCATCAGCCAGTTTTGCCGCTCACCTCCGAAGAATACCACAATGTCGGACAGCAAACCGTCCTGCTGGCAGTACACACGGATCAAGGCGCAGGTAACCACCATGGAGATGAAGTAGGGCATGTAGGTGATCGTCTGCACGGTGCGCTTGAATTTGTTATGGTTGATTTCGTTCAGCAGCAGGGCCAGCAGGATGGGGGCCGGGAAGCCGAACACGATGGTGAGGATGGAGATGGTGAAGGTGTTGCCG
>ONJE01000465.1 GCA_900318045.1 uncultured Eubacteriales bacterium | reverse complement strand
TGCTGACTCAGTTGCGCCGACGGGTTTTCACGCGATGAGCATTTTCCCGGAATATTTCAAAGTCGGTGGAGAGTGGCTCCTCGCAGAGGAGAGCCGCATGGACTGCGTGCCGGTTTACGACGGCTGCAGGATCCAAGTCAAGGAACCGCGCCGGCTGCGCAAAGGCGAGCTGGTCATCCTGGGAAGGACCGAAGACGGCAGCGAAGGGATCTACGTCCACCCGAACCACCCGAACGGCTTCAACGCGGAGAAAGAGATGAAAGACGTCTTCGCCTTCCGAACAGGGCGTTCCCGCGAGACGGCCTTTTCCAGGGACTACGACGAGCTGTACGACATCCTTCGGCATGACAGGGACCACGGGAAAATCGTATGGGTGATGGGCCCGGCTTTCGCGTTCGACCACGACGCGAGGGAAGCATTCTCCGCTCTGATCGCCAACGGCTATGTCGACGCAGTGCTGGCCGGCAATGCTTTGGCGACACACGATCTGGAGGCGGCATGGCTCGGAACGGCACTCGGTCAAAATATCTACACCACCGAACTTCAGCCGAACGGCCACTACAATCATCTCGACACGATCAACCGCGTGAAGCAGTGCGGCGGAATCACCGATTTCATAAAGCAGGAGAACATCGACAACGGCATCATCTACAGCTGCGAAAAATACGGAATTCCCTACGTCCTCGCAGGCTCCATCAGGGACGATGGGCCGCTTCCGCCTGTCATAGGAAACGCCTACGAAGCGCAGGACCGGATGCGCGATGTGGTCAGAGACGCGACGACCGTCCTCTGCCTCGCCACCACGCTCCACTCCATAGCTGTCGGCAACATGACGCCTTCCTACCGGGTGATGCCGGACGGACAGATCCGGGAGGTATATTTTTACTGTGTTGACATTTCCGAGTTTACAGCCAACAAGCTCAGCGACAGGGGCAGCCTGTCCGCCAAAGGAGTCGTCACAAACGTGCAGGACTTCATAGTGACGATCAGCAAGGGACTGTTGAGGAGATAGAATGGTTTATATTAACAAGAATGGTCTACATTAACAATATTTACACCGGGCTTTTGGTATTCCCGTTCATCGCAGCGGTATTTACCATGCCCTACGCAATCTATCAATATAACCGGCATGGCTCTGTGTCAAAACTCAGAACGCTCATCATCTACAGCTTTATTCTGTATATGCTCATCGCTTTCTTCATGGTCAGCCTGCCGCTGCCGGACAGGGCGTCGACAGTTGGGAACAGATGGCAGGATCACCTGAATCTGATCCCGTGCAAACAGATCTGGCTCTACTGGCATAACAAGCCGCTCAGCATAAAGAACCTCAGAGCATACATGACGAGCATGTCTCTGTGGCAGCTCCTGTTCAATATTTTGCTGACGGTGCCGTTCGGCGTATACATGCGCTACTACTTCAAACTGGACCTGAAGCGCACGATCCTGTTCTCGTTTTTGCTGAGCCTGTTCTATGAGACGAGCCAGCTCACCGCGCTGTTCGGCATTTATCCGGGCCCCTACAGGCTTGCTGATGTTGAAGATCTGATCTGCAATACCATGGGCGGAGCCGTTGGCTGGCAGGTCGCCTACATGTTCATGGTGGTCCTGCCGAGCCGCGAAGAGATTGACGCCGCCTGCCGCGCCCAGTGCCGGGAAGTCACGGGTATGCGCAGGTTCTGGAGCGCGCTGTTCGACTATATATGCAGCGATATTCTGCGCGGCGTACTGTTCGGGGGAATCTCTATTTTGACACAGGGGTCCGAGAACCACTTCATCTATAGCCTGTTCAGCAGCCTGGCTTTCTTCTACCTGTACTGCCTCATTCAGGTCATCCTGACCAAGGGCTCGACGCTCGGACACGGACTATGCCGGATGGTCCTGGTGTCGAACAAAGGCGGCGCCGCGGCGACAGGACAGTTCGTGAAACGCTACCTGTACCTGTGGCTTTTCACGGAACTTCCGATGCTGCCTGCCCGTATGATGACAGGCGGCCCACTGGAAACGCCGATCTATTCCTTCCTGTTCATGGCTTTGGTTTTGATTTCAAGACTGTACATCGCGGCATATTTGATCATAGCTGTAAGTCAAAAGAGCGTGCGCATGCCGCATGAGAGACTGAGCGGGACTTACTATATAGCCACCTTGAAGTAGTGAGTAGGTAGTGAGTAGGGGGCAGTGAGTAGGGGTCTGCCCCCTACTTATATGATAGGAGGAAATGATATGAGAATTCTTGTAACCGGTCCCCGCGGCTTTGTCGGGGCGCGAGTCATGGACGAACTTGGCCGGGATGCAATCCCTGCGCCTTCTTTGCGGTCAACTGATAAGGAAGGCATTAAGCGCATGGTGGATGAAGCGCAGCCGGAGCTGATCATCCACACAGCGGCCATGTCAGATATTCCCACTTGCGAGAACGATCCGGACGGCTCATATTACGCCAACGTAAAAGTTCCTGTCTGGCTTGCACGGACAGGGATCAAGTGCGTCATGTTCAGTACCGATCAGGTCTACAGCGGATGCGCCGGCGATGGCCCCTACGCGGAAGAGGAGACGGAGCCGTCCAACCTCTATTCCCGCCACAAACTGGAGATGGAG
>ONJE01000469.1 GCA_900318045.1 uncultured Eubacteriales bacterium | reverse complement strand
GCAAAGGAAAACGGCGTGTCCTTTGGCAGCGCGTGGCGGGCGTTCGCCTGCCCGACGGAAAAACGGATCTCACTGCCGTAATGGACGAATCCAAAATACTGATACCGCTGGCGCTGACCGCCCAGGGTCATGAAATCCATGCCCTGCCGCTTCGCTTCGTCGGTCTGCATCGCCATCAGCCGCTTCATGTACCCTTTTCCCCGGAAGCGAGGATGCACGGACACCGAACCGATATAGCCCGCTTTCAGGGTGTTTTCCCCCGCGTGTACGGTCATCGGCAGCATGGCGATTGTGCCGCGGAGACGGCCGTCCTCCACCGCCACCGCGTGCAGCCCGGCAAAGCCGGGATGCGCGTAGACCTTGGGAATCAATTTCGCAAAATCATGGGGCCGTACAGCCTGGCTGAACACGGCGTTGATCAGGTCCAGCACTTCCGCTTCTTCCTCCGGCCGGGCAAAACGATATTCCGTCATGGGGGTCTCCTTTCGTTTTCCAATGAGAAATCATCGGGCGGCTGTTCCGCAGGGAACAGCCGCCCGGTTTGGGTTGCTTGCTTGTGAATAATTACTTCATCCATTCCTGGGCATCGGCGGCCATCTTGTCGTTCAGGGCGTCCACAGCCGCCTGGCTGTCGGCGCGGGCGGCCACGTAGAGCTTGATCTTGTTCATGATGCCGGCGATCTTGGCCACGCCGTCCTTGCCGGGCAGGGTGACGGAGACGCCCTTTTCCTTGAAGTAGCCGTACTTCTGATAGAGCTTCTGCAGGGTGTCGTACAGGGTTTCGCCCCGTTCGGCGGCGGCGCACACGGCTTCGCACAGCAGCAGGGAGGCGTTCACGCCGTCCTTGTCGCGCACCTGGGTGCCGCTGAGGTAGCCGAAGGATTCTTCAAAGCCGAAGAGGAAGGTGTGCTCGCCGGTTTCCTCAAAGCGCTGAATCTGCTCGCCGATGAACTTGAAGCCGGTCAGCACTTCGATCATGGTCATGCCGTAATCCTCGGCGATAGCCCGGGCCAGCTCGGTGGACACCACGGACTTCACCACCGCGCCGTTCTTGGGCAGGGTGCCGTTGGCCTTCTTGCTGCTCAGGATATGGCTCAGCATCAGGCAGGCGATCTGGTTGCCGGTGAGGGTGTGGAACACGCCGTTTCCGTCCTGCACAGCCGCGCCCAGGCGGTCGCAGTCCGGGTCAGTGCCGAACACGACGGTGGCGCCCACCTTCTGGGCCAGCGGGATGGCCAGGGTGAAAGCGTTGGGGTCTTCGGGGTTGGGGGCCTTCACGGTGGGGAAGCGGCCGTCGGGCTTTTCCTGCTCGGGCACCACGGTGTAGTTGACGCCCAATTCTTTCAGCAGGCGCTGCACGGGCACGTTGCCGGAGCCGTGGAGGGGGGTGTAGACGATCTTCAGATCCTTGCCGCGGGCAGCCAGCAGCTCGGGCCGCTGGGCCAGGGTCTTGATCATGGCGATGTAATCGTCGTCCACTTCCTTGTTGCCGATGATCTTGAGCAGGCCCTGATCGAGCGCTTCTTTTTCGTCCATCGGCAGGCAGTCGGTGTAATTGAGGGCGCGGATATAGCCGGTCACAGCGTCGGCGGCTTCGGGGCCCAGCTGGGCGCCGTCGGCGGCGTAGACTTTGTAGCCGTTGTACTGGGGCGGATTGTGGCTGGCGGTGATGACGATACCGGCGGCGCAGCCCAGGTGCCGCACGGTGTAGCTCAGCACGGGCACGGGGCGCAGCGCGTCGAACAGATAGGCCTTCACGCCCGCGGCGGCCAGCGTCAGCGCGGTTTCCTTGGCGAACACGTCGCTCTTGATGCGGCTGTCATAGGCGATGGCGACGCCCTGATCCTGCACGCCCTGGGCGATCAGATACTTGGCGACGCCCATGGTGGCCCGGCGCACGTTGTACACGTTCATCCGGTTGGTGCCCATGCCCAGCACGCCGCGCAGACCGGCGGTGCCGAAAGCCAGTTCGGTGTAAAAACGGTCTTCAATTTCTTTTTCATCGCCCGCGATGGATTTCAGCTCCTGGATGGT
>ONJE01000470.1:1134-2359 GCA_900318045.1 uncultured Eubacteriales bacterium | reverse complement strand
CATGGCGTTGGATTTCATGCCCTTTTCAGCTTCCTGGAACATCTGCATGATGGCAAAAAGGCCGATCAGCAGCGGCAGCAGCTGGAAGCCGGCGCGCAGCTCGCTCTTCAGGAAGGAGGGGACCATGCGCATTTTGTTGTTCATGGTCAGCTCGCCCACCAGGCTCAGCAGCACGCCCAGGAAGCCGCTCAGGACGCCCTTGGTCATGGAACCCTTGGACAGGGCGGCGATGACGGTCATGGCGAACAGGATGATCAGGAATTTTTCCACGGCGGAGAACTTGATGGCCATCTGAGCCAGCGGCGGCGTCAGCAGCGCCAGCACGGCCAGAGAGATCAGGCCGCCCATCAGGGAGGCGGTGATGCCGATCTTCAGGGCGCGTTCGCCTTCGCCGCGGCGGGCCATGGGATGCCCGTCGAAGCCGGTGCATACCGAGGACGGGGTGCCGGGAACGTTGATCAGGATGGCGGGTACGAGGCCGCCCGAAATACCGCCGACGTAGAGGCCCAGCAGCAGCCAGAGCGCGGGGATCAGATCCAGCGCATAGGTCATCGGCAGAAATACAGCAACAGCCATGGTGGCTGTCATGCCCGGGATCGCGCCGAAGATGATGCCGACGGCAACGCCGACGAACGCGAGCGCTAAATTAAGTAGCATCTGCTATTCCCTGCCTTTCTTACGGTAATGTGATGTTGAACACCTTGAAGAACAGCAGCCACAGCCCTACGGAAAAGATGACCGCGATGGCCACGGAAATCAGCAGGTCCTTGACGTTGACCATGGGCATGGCGTAGCCGGCGCTGTTCTTCTGGCCGAACAGCTTCTCAAGGTTGATGCAGTTGGTGTAGAGGATGTTGAACAGCGTGACGAAAATGATGCCTGCCGCGATGAAATGGATCTTCGGGAGCAGGAAGATGTAGAGGGCGAACAGGATCAGCGAGCCCCAGAGCTTCACCCTGTCATAGCCGGGGGTGAAGAAGTGGTAATTCTTGAAATTGAAGAAGGGCTTGTTCTCTTTCTTGCATTTGAGTGCGCGCTGGATCAGCACGACGACGATCAGAATGCCGCAGATAATGGCTGTCGCAGTAGGAAAAAAGAAATGCATGTTTTTCATTTTCAGCCATTCTTTAAGCAAAGGGATCCACCTCCTTGGGCTGAATTGATCAGGAAAGCGGGGGCTTGCCGTCCGCATTCTCTGTCGGATTCAAGCCCCCGCGCAGTTTCA
>ONJE01000470.1:0-1125 GCA_900318045.1 uncultured Eubacteriales bacterium | reverse complement strand
GCGTCGCGCTTGGCGTAGATGAAGTCTTTGGCTTCGGCGGACTTGAGCACATTGGCAGCGTAGGTCAGCTTGGCCATGTCAGCCTTGAAATCGGCGTCGGCAGCCATCTTTTCGATCGCAGCATCCAGTTCGTCAACCACTTCCTGGGGAGTGCCCTTGGGCAGGTAGACCAGGAAATCCTTGGAGAAGTAGAAGGGTTCGCCGGCCAGGGTGATGCCCAGGTCGCCCATGACGGGAGCATCGACGCCTTCGATCTTATCGAGCAGGCCCACGAACTTGACCGCCAGCTGAGCGTCAACGCCCTCGGCGGTATACTGCAGCAGGGAGGAGTAGTCCGCGAAGATCACGTCGGTATTGCCGTCCCAGAGCTGCTGGAGCTTGGTGTCGGTGGAGCCGCCGAGGACGAACTTGATGCGGTTGGCCACGTCTTCGCCATAGGTGTCCTTCACCCACATATAGTACACGATGAAGCCGATGTTGGATACGCCGCCGGCTTCCACGGACAGGCGGACGGTGCGGCCCGCATCCGCGGCCAGCCAGTCGGCCATTTCTTTCATGTCGTTGTATTCAGCAGACTTCTTGGCGGCGAAGCAGGAGCCGGGGTTCTGGCCGACGCGGGGGCCGACCACCATGTTTTCCAGCGCATATTCTTCGTCATAGGAGCCGAAGAGCACGCCCAGGTAGGTCATGTCGTGGAAAATCATGAATTCGAGGCCGTCGGGCTTCGCATTCTTCACGGCTTCGAAAGCGGCGTTGGCGCCGACAGGGTCGACCTTGGACTCGCAGCCCAGGTACTTCTGCAGGTAGCGGTTTACGGTGTCAGCAACCATGTAGCTGTCGCCGGAGACGGAGGTGGAGCCGATCACGATGCGCACGCGGCTGCCGGGATACACTTCAGCAAGCGCGGTGGCGGCGATGCCCACGAGCATCATTGCGACGAGGAGGATGGACAGTACTTTCTTCATAATTAACATTCTCCTTTTTTTAATCTAACCGACAGTGTCGGTTGACATCAGATGGGGATGTGGGAAACGGAATCATTTCATGATTATGGTATCATGTTTTCAGAGGTATTGCAAGTGCTTTTTCTGCAATTTTGATCCATTATTTGTCCAGATAGCACAA
>ONJE01000471.1:1219-2238 GCA_900318045.1 uncultured Eubacteriales bacterium | reverse complement strand
CGGTGACCACTGTGGAATCGCGGTTGTTGATACCGTTCACCAGCAGCTGGCCGATGCCGGGAATGGAGAAAATCACTTCGATCACCGTCGCGCCGCCCAGCATACCGCCAAAGCGCATGCCCACCAGCGTCAGGATGGGGATCAGGGCGTTGGGCAGGGCGTGGCCGTAAATCACCTTGCGCTCCGAAATGCCCTTGGAGCGGGCGGTGGTCACGAAGTCGGACCGGGTCACCTCCAGCATACTGGCGCGCACCTGCCGGGTAAAGCCCGCCAGGCCGCCCAGTGAGTTGGCCAGGGTGGGCAGGATAAAGTATTTGAACGACCCGCTGCCCGTGGACGGCAGCCAGTGCAGCTGCAGGGCAAAGAGCAGCATCAGCAGCAGCGCCAGCCAGAAGGAGGGCATGGAGTCCAGCACCAGGGTGACCACCAGGGCGATGCGGTCGCCCACGGAATTAGCGTGCTGGGCGCAGAACACGCCCAGGGGAATGCCGATCACCACGGTAAAAATGATGCTGTAAATGGCGATTTTCAGCGTGTTGGGAAAGCGGGTGATCAGCTGATATTGGATGCTGGTGCCGTCAATCAGACTGGTGCCAAAATTGAAATGCAGGAACACGCCTTTCAGGTATTCCGCCAGCCGCACCAGGAAGGGCCTGTCCAGCCCCATGGCGATTCTTTTTGCTTCGATCTCAGCCGGCGTGTGGGTGCCCGCGCCCAGAGCGATCATCACCGGGTCGCCCGGAACGAAGTTCATCAGCGTGAACACGATGATGGTCACGGCAATCAGCGTCGGGATGAGGATGAGAAGCCTTTTGAGAACGTATCGTCCCATCTCACTGTATCCTTTCTAACGAATGTGGGCGTCCCTTTAGACAAACTGCTGCCGCAGGGGAATGCGACAGCAGCTTGCCGTAAAGGCGATTTGTGAAAGATTACTTCTGAAGCGGCACGGGCTTGTAGTCGCTGGTGAAGGTCATGGCCTGCAGGGTGGCGTTGTCGGTGCCTTTGGCAATGTCCAC
>ONJE01000471.1:0-1196 GCA_900318045.1 uncultured Eubacteriales bacterium | reverse complement strand
ATAGGTGTAGTACTGATGGAAGGCGTCCATGTCCTCGGGGGAGCGGGTGGCCAGGGCGGCCTTGAGCAGCTCCTGGAGCTTGGCGTCGTGGATGTTGTTTTCAGAGCCCTTTTCGCCGTAGATTTCTTCGTTGAACATCCGGCTCCAGAAATTGGCGGTGAAGTCGGTGACCTCAGAGCCGCTCTCGGCAAAGTCCCAGGCGGTGTTGTCGGCATAGTAGGTGTTGAACACGGCGCGGTCATAGGGGATGATGTTCATCACGATGCCCGCTTCGGCCAGCTGCTGCTGCATGACCACATAGGGCTGCTGAGGAGCCTGGGCGCGGACGATGAACTTGAGCTGCAATTCGCCCGGCTTGTAACCGGCGGCAGCCAGATATTCGGCGGACTTGGCCAGATCGCGGGTGTAATAGTCTTCATCGTTCCAGGCGCTCACATAGTCGGGGGTCACGTCGGGGCAGATGTCATGGTGCAGCTCATAGGAATCGTTGCCCTGGCCCAGCAGGAACACCTGGTCGATATCCAGGGCGTAGGAGATGGCCTTGCGCACGTTGGGGTCGGAGCAGACGGAGGAAGGATCACAGTTGAAGATCAGGATGGCGTTCATGAACTTGGGGATCTCGAACACGTTGTAGTTGCTGTCATTGCGGAAGATGCGGTCGTAGGCGATGTAGCTCACCTGGGCGTAGTCCACTTCGCCGTTTTCCAGGGCGATGGAGCGGGCGTCGTCTTCGCTCATGCACAGGATCTGGATGGTCTTCACGTTCTGCTTTTCGGTGGTGGCCAGGCCCTCGCTCTTCCAGTAGTCTTCCCGGGCGGTGACGGTAACGGAATGGCCGTTCTGCACGTTGGGCACATAGTAAGCGCCGGTGCAGGCGGGATTGTTGAGCAGCTCGTCCTCGGAAGCGCTCTCATACCAGGCCTGGCTGCAAATGGCGGTGTTGATGACGGCGGATTCAAAGCCGCCCTCGTCTGCGGTCTTGGTCTTGAAGTTCAGTTCCTTGTCGTTGATGACTTCGATGCTGTCATAGAAGTTGTTTACATAGGCGTAGTAGCCTAATTCATAGTTCTTGTCGAAGCTGAACTTCACGTCGTTGGCGGTGATCACGTTGCCCTTGGAGTCGGTCACGTCGTTCAGCACGATATGCCAGGTAAGGTCGTCCACTCGGGTGATTTCCTTGGCGGCGATGCGCTCGG
>ONJE01000473.1:1555-2177 GCA_900318045.1 uncultured Eubacteriales bacterium | reverse complement strand
GGATATCCTGCTGCCAATCCTCCGCCCTTCTTTCAGGGCTAGTAGGTTGATTTGCTCTGTTCCCCGTGGGATGTGCATTCGTACCGCCTGCTCCATCAGTGGGGCGGGGGCGATTCCAAGTAGGGCATTGGTCGCGCCAGCGGCGATGATGTTGGCCGTCAGCGGATTTCCTACGACCTCCGCCGCAGTTTGCAGTATAGGTAGCGCCACCACGTTACCGCTGACCAGGCTGTCCGGTTTCGACAGGGTTTTATCGATGACGATCAGCGCATTTCTCGTCGTGTCGGGTCTGTACCTATCCTCCAGGGACACCTGCGTCAGCGCCAGCAGGAAGTCGGCGCGGGTCAGCTTCGGATAGACGATTTCCCCTGTATCGATGATCAGCTCCGCCTGGCACAGCCCACCCCGCGCTTCAGGGCCATAGGACTGGCTCTGTGCCACATTTTTCCCTGTGAGGAACCCAGCCTCCGCCAGAATGATTGAGCAGAGTATGATGCCCTGCCCGCCGGCACCAGTAAAGTGCATCTCAAATCGCCTTGACTTCATTTCTCTTTGCCTCTTGCGCGTTCAATAATCGCAGCGTACTGCTGCGTGTATTCAGGACGCTCGCAACACCAAAGCT
>ONJE01000473.1:0-1548 GCA_900318045.1 uncultured Eubacteriales bacterium | reverse complement strand
ATCTTTCCCACCAGTTCCTCAGGCCGAACCTTTCGCGCCTGAGCCACCGGTATCGCGTTGTCGCGCTGCCACTTCATCATCTCCACCGCGCCGCCCATTTTGTTCCTGCGCCCGTAGTGGGTGGGGCAGATGGTCACGCACTCCACCAAGGAAAAGCCCTCGTGGCGTATGGCCGCTTCGATGAGATTTGTGGTCTGGGCGACATGGTAGGCTGTGCCTCGGGCCGTGTAGGTCGCTCCCGCCGTCTGCGCAAGGGCGAGGATGTCAAAATCCGGGTCGATGCTGCCATAGGGTGCGGTGCTGGCAATATCTCCGGTGGGCGTTGTGGGCGAAAATTGGCCGCCCGTCATACCGTAGGTGTTGTTGTTGAACACCACCACCGTGATGTCGATGTTTCTCCGCGCCGCGTGGATCAGGTGATTTCCGCCGATGGCCGCGGCGTCGCCGTCGCCGGTGAGCACGATGACCTTCAGTTCCGGGCGCGCCATCTTGATGCCCGTCGCAAAGGCGATGGCCCGCCCGTGGGTAGTGTGGAGGGTGTCGAAATCAAGATAGCCCACCGCTCGGGAGGAGCAGCCGATTCCGGAGACGATGATCGTGTCGCGCCGCTCAATGCCCAGGTTCTCCACCGCCTGCACCACGTCTCGCAGTATGATGCCGTTGCCGCAACCCGCACACCAGATGTGCGGCAGATATGCCCCGCGCATGTATTTTTCGATCAGCCGACTGGCCATCTACCTCGCCACCTCCTGAATCGCCCTGTAAATTTCTCCGGGTCTGATGATGGTTCCGTTCACCTTCCCGATGTGATGCACGCGGCAGCGCCCAGCGGCGATCCTCTCAACTTCCAGCTTCATTTGCCCATAGTTCAGCTCGGCCACGATGATGTCGCGCACGTAGCTGCATATCCCGTCCAGCGCCGCCTCGGGGAACGGCCACACCGTGAATCCACGGCAGCCCAGGCAGATCGGGCGGTTCCTCCGAAAGACACTACGCACACCTCCGCGTCCTCCATTTGCAGCGCCTCGTATCGCTCAACTTCGGCGCTCCCGGCGATCTTCTTCATGATGCGTGTACACTGGTGGTCGATCATCTCCGGCGAGGATGTGGGAAAGCCCCGGCCGTCGTGAAACAGCCCCGTGATGTTGTAGAACACACCCTGTCCGAAGGGGGTCATGCGCGGCGCAAACTCCCCGGGGGCAACGTCATAGGGAATGCCCGCCTGCACCGGGTCGTCCTCTGTCAGTCGGTCCAGCACCACCAGCTCGTCCGCATTCTGCAGATCCACGCCCTCTCTCATGTGCCCCACAATTTCGTCCATTAGCAGGATTACCGGCACTCCCAGCCGTTCCGACAGATTGAACACCCGTATCGTCTCGTTGTAGGCTTCCTGTACAGAGGACGGGGAGATGGTGATGATTGGGTGGTCGCCGTGTGTACCCCAGCGCGCCTGCATGTAGTCCCCCTGGGAGGGCGATGTCGGTTGCCCTGTAGAGGGCCCCGTGCGCTGCACATCCACGATTACGCAGGGGATCTCCGCCAGCGCCG